>JBFXAN010000089.1:0-24862 GCA_050184225.1 Dehalococcoidia bacterium
AAACGAGCTACTGGCAGACCACGGTTGCGTGAGGCACCCCCTTCCCTGCGAGGGAAGGGGGCCGGGGGGTTAGGTATCTCCCGAATACCCCGCCGGCGGGATGTCCCATTCTCCTTCGTCTTCTACCCTGCCGGTGGTCGATCCACTGGAAAGGGGCAATGTCATGACTACAACCCGCTCCGACACGATTCCTGAACTGCCTTCTGCTCTCCATGATCTGCATCGCCGGATGGCGCAGCTTGCTGGCGAGTCCTGTCCGCAGGGACTCGGGCCCGTGACGGGGGTGGGCAATCCCAATGCGGCATTGTGTCTCATCGGTGAAGCGCCCGCTGAGTACGAAGTGCGGGAGGGTCGCCCCTTTGCCGGCCCGGCCGGACGGGTGCTCGACGATGTGCTGGCGCAGGCCGACATTCCGCGCGCGTCCGTCTGGCTGTCGAATGTGGTCAAATGCCGGACGATGCGCGTCGTCAACGGCCGCCGGGAGAATCGTGCCCCGCTCGTCGGTGAACTGAAGGTGTGGATGCCGTTGCTTGATGAGGAACTATCGATCGTCCGTCCGTCGGTGATCGTCTGTCTGGGCGGCACGGCCGCGAAGGCGTTGCTCGGAAAGTCGTTCAAGCTGACGGAGCAGCGGGGTCAGTGGTTCGACGGCCCCAATGGCGCGCGGGTGATGGCGACCTTCCATCCCGCCTACGTCCTCCACCTCCAGCAACACGATCCCGACCGAAGCGACGCCGCCTATGATACGTTGCTGAACGATCTGAAGATGGCTCGTGACAAAGCTGGTTCTCATAAATAGGGGCCGCATTCGAAATGTGCATGGCAGGAGACGCCGATGAAGAAGGCGGGATTCTGGTTCGCGGTGATGACTACCGTGGTGGTACCGCTGGTTCGATCGATGCTCGCTCAGCGACGGCGTAAGCGGTCGCGTCTGCAAAACCTGGCGGCGTCCGCTGCAGACGCCGGCGAGTCGGCGCTCGATACCCTGAGCGACCTCACCGAATCAGCACTCGAACAAATTGGCCTCACCGGCAAAGGCTCGCGCCGCCATACCGGCGCGAGCGCCGGCCTCGTCGACACGACAGCAGCGCTGATCTCCGGCGCCCCGCGCCTCGTCGCCCAACTCCGAGGCGATGACGACGGCTATCCCTACCGCGGCCGCGAAGACTGGCGCAAGTACGGCAACGTGTTCGACCGATAGCGATTAGTCGTTAGTCGTTAGCGCAGAGCCATACTGTGAGGTATCAGAGTGCTGGTGTCCGAGATCAGCTAACAGCTAATCGCTAACAGCTAATCGCTAACGGCTATCGGTCGGCCGGACGAAGTCATTGAGCAGGTCTTCCAGCGCCGCCTCCGGGTTGGCGCACATGCCGGTGTGCACCGGCGACGTCTGGATGCTCGTGCTTCGCGGCGCCGTGAGCCAGTGAAACCGGTCGGATTGCGGCAGGGCAGCCAGTGGCCCCGCCGCATCGTCGCCATCGGCGATTCCCTGGAAGCTACGCAGGTGCTGCTCGATCAACGCCAGATCGGCGCCCGGCGCGATCGCGCGCACGCGGTCTGGATCGAGCTCGATCCGCGCTGCCAGAAACCGCAGTTCCGGCGCGTAGAGGATCACGCCAACATTGATCTGCTCGCCCCGCTCGACCCGCGGCACGACCCGGACGATCGCGTAGCTATACCATCCGCTGCGTGAGCCGGCGGGCGAGTCGTTCCGGTCCTCCACGGTGGTCATCGATCGCATCCTGCAGTTAGCTGTCGCGGAGCCCGTTCGGCGCGCATCCTGAACGACGACGTAGTAGCTGAGCTACCCTGTCCTATCTGCCGTGCGATGTCAACGGAAGGACGATGCGGGCTTCGCGGATCAGCTGTTCCACAGCTTCCCGCTCCGGCACGTCGGTGAGATCGATGCCGGCGCTCTTGGCGTTCACCATCTCGACCGCGACAACACTGCCATCGGCGGCATAGTCGATGTTCGTCCAGATGTTTGTCTCCCCGGTGCGGACGATCGGCTGATCGCGCAGGCGCACATAGAGTATGTCATCAGTCTCGATGTAGCGGGCGTAGGGCGCGGGCTGCCGTGCCATCAGCGGTCCCTCCAGGCAACTGTTCGCACGAGCGGCGGTTCACTATTGTTCTCAACGTATACCTTGAGTGTTCGACCGTCGATGTCCGCGACGTAGACGGTCGCACCGATCGGATCGTTTGGCAGCAGTTCGGCCGGATAGGACGTGTGATACTCGATCAATGCCTGTTCAACCTGAACTTCGTTGACCAATCGGTCTTCCATCTGGTCACGTGCGTGGGCTGTGTAGCGAAGGCCCTTCGTAATGTCGAGGCTCATCGCTCCGCCTACCGCTGCCCGGTCACGCGGTGCGTGAGGCGGCGGGCGAGTCGTTCCGGTTCTCGGCTCTGGGCATCAATTGCTTCCTGCAGCCAATCGCGGGGTCCATGCAAGCGCGCGGTCAAGTACGTGACGTATGCATCGCGGACTGCCGCCGCATCGCCGACGGCGGGCTCGTCGTCGAGCCATGCCGCCGGCACATCATCGACGACGGCGCGGATGGCGGCATCCGTCGCGAGCGGACGGAGGCGGCGGTCGGCAGCCGCCAGGTCGCCGGCGACATGGAGCAGCACATGGTCCTTGATCGGTGGAAACGGCGACTGGATCCGCGATTCCCAGCCCTTCCAATTGTGATGAAAGTACAGCGACGCGCCGTGATCGATCAGCCAGACCTGCTCGTGCCGAACGAGCAGGTTCGTGTTGCGAACCGTTCGGTCGACGTTGGTGATGAAGGCGTCAAACCAGACGATCGCGGCGGCGAGATCGGGGTCTACCGTACGGTCGACGGCGGGATCAAAAGCAAGCGCCCCCATGAGAAAGGCAAGACCGAAGTTCTCGCCCGCACTGCCCCGCAGGATGTCCTGAATCTCCGGGTCCGGCTCGCCCTTGCCGAAGTCGCGCTCCAACACGACGATCGCCGGCTCCGGCACCGGCAGGTCAAACAGCCGCGCCAGCCCTGCCGCCAGCGCCTCCGCCACCAGTGCCTTTGGCCCCTGTCCCGCCCCACGAAACTTCACGACGAATGCGCCACCCACATCCGTTTCCACCACCGCCGGCAGCGATCCACCCTCACGCAGCGGCACAACGTACCGCACCCCCTGCAACCGCCGCATCACGCTGCCCTGATCCCTGACCCTGTTCACAACGCCTGCCAGATGCGCCGGCCGTCCATCCGCACCAGCCGGCCGAATCCCGGCGGCGGGAAATGTCCGCCGATCGCGAGGCCGCCGTCCGCCTCGATCTGCTCCGCAATCCGCTCGCGCGTCGCCGCGGCGAGCTGCTTGTTCATGTCGAAGGCCATCTCCCACACTGTCTTGGTCAGTTGCACCGGATGGTGCGCGAGGTCGCCGACGATCATCGCCTTGTCGCCGCCGCTGACCACGGCGAGGCAGGCGTGGGCGGGCGTATGCCCCGGCGCCGGCACCAGCGTCAGCTCCGCCGTGAGCGTGTGTGTCCCTTCGACGAGGTCGAGTTGACCCGTCCCTTCCAGCGGCAGTACGCACTCCTGAATGTGGATCTGCTCTCGCAGCGTCTCATCCTTCGTGAAGGCGTCCCACTCGTCGCGGACGATCACGTAGCGGGCGTTCGGGAAGGCCGGCACGCGCTGCCCATCCCGCGTCACCAGGTTCCAGCCGACGTGGTCCAGGTGCAGGTGAGAGATCAGGACGATGTCAACTTCCTCCGGCGGCACGCCCTCGGCGCGGAGGTTGTCGAGCAGGTTGCCGGGTGGATACCCCTGCCGCTGGACCTCTCCGAGGCCGGTATCGACGATTACCGTCTTCCCCTCGGAGCGCAGGACAAAGCTGCCGATGTTCATCCGCAGGTTGCCGCGCGGGTTGAAGTAGTGCTCCCAGCCCTGCCAGGCATCCTCACCCACATCGGGGAACATGAACGAGCGGTTGCCGCTGACGCCCGTATCCGGCACAGCCATGATCGTGACGTTGCCCACCTGGACCTGCTCTGCCATCAAACTGCCTCCCCGGCAATCAGTGTCCGCGCGAAGAACGGCCCCACCAGGGCACCCAGATCGCGCTCATACCCCATCCAGAAGTGATCGGCGCCGGGAACGACCTCCGCCTCGACCTCGCGCGTCAACGATGCCGCCATCTCACGAAAAGCCGCCGCCGGACAGATGTGGTCGCTGTCCCCGGTGATCATCAGCAGTGGACCATCGTAGCCGGAAAGCCGCTCCTTGCTCACCCCTTGCAACGGTGGCGACACCAGTGCGAGCGCCTGCACGCGCTCACTTGCCCCGGCCAGCGCCGCCATCGCGCCGAAGGAGTAGCCCGCCAGCCCGACCGTGCCGCTCTCGATCTCATCCTGCTCGGCGAGAAACGCCACGGCTGCCGTCGCATCGCGCGCCTCCCCTTGGCCGCCGTCGTAGGCGCCGGTGCTGCGACCGACGCCGCGGAAGTTGAACCGCAGCGCCGCCATGCCGCGGTCCGTCAGCGCCCGGCAGACGGCCGCGACGACGGTATTGTTCATGTCACCGCCGTACTGCGGATGCGGATGACAGACGGCCACGCCGGCGAACGGCGGCACACCGTCGGGCAGGTGCAGAACGCCTTCCAATTCGACATTGTCGCCGGAGATGCGCGCGGATCGTTCCGTCATCGTTCTGACTCCTCCTCGGATGTCTGGGGATCCTTCCAGCCCGCGCCGGTTACGGCGATCAACACGCGGGCATCGGGCGGAATCACGCCGCGTTCGTGCAGCGTGAGCAGGCCGGCGAAGGCAACAGCGGAGGTCGGTTCGATATCCAGCCCCTCGATCACGCTTAACTCGCGCCGCACCGGCAGGATCGCCTCTTCTGCCACGGCAACGGCGGACCCACCCGTCTCACGCAACGCCCGCAGGAGCATCGCACCGCGCGCCGGATGTTCGATCGTGATACCACCGGCGACGGTCGGCGACCGTGGAACCGGCACGGCGTCGTCGGCCCCCTGCTCCGCCGCGGCGACGAGCGGTGCACAGCCCGCCGCCTGAACCAGATGCAACGCGGGCAACCGCCGAATTCGCCCGGCGTCCCGCGCCGCCGCCAGTCCCAACCACGCCCCCGCATAGAGCGAACCGCCGCCCACCGGCATGATCAGATGCTCCGGCGGATCGGCGGCGAACCAGTTGATGATCTCGTCGGCAAAGGAGCGCATGCCGTGGAGAAAGTAGGCGTTGGTGTTGTGGCCGGCGTAGTAGGCGCGGCCCTCATGATCGTTCATCGCCGCTACGGTGACATCCTCGCGGCTGCCCTCGATCCGGCGTAACTCGCCGCCGCAGGCGAGAACCTGGCGCAGCTTGGCGACGGGCGCCGCCGCTGGCGCATAGACCGTGCAGGCTATGCCCGCGCGGGCGGCGTACGCGGCCATCGACGCACCGGCGTTGCCCGACGAGTCCTCCACCAGCCGGCGGGCGCCGAGCGTCCGCGCCCGGGCGACCAGCATCGCCGATCCACGGTCCTTGAACGACCCGGTCGGCTGCAGGTGTTCCAGCTTGGCAAATGTCTCGCCCAGCCCGTGTACCGCTGCCCACCGATCCAACCGGATCACCGGTGTCGCTCCCTCACCCAGCGTCACCGGCTCCGTCTCATCGTCACCTTCCGGCCGCCAGATCAGCGCGCCCGCGCACCCCTGACAGCGCACCGGACGCAGTACTTCCTCCCATGCTGTGCCACACACCGAACAGATCAACGCCACATCAACGTCCCAGCCGTGAGCGATTGGCCGATAGCCGATAGCCGATAGCCATTAGTTGTTAGCGGTTAGCCGGAAGCCGCCGGCGGAGATATCATACCCTTCCGGGCCGTATCGGCGGCGGGCGTCGGAATGCCACCCGCCGCCTCCAGTGACGAACGGCTAACGGCTATCGGCTAACCGCTAACAACTAATGGCTATCGGCTATCTATCCGACCTCCAAGCTATTGCCGCGCAGATCGTTGCCGGGCAGGTGCCTGGGCTGCCGCCGATCGTCGTTCGCGTCTCCGCTCGGCTCACGCGGAGTGCCGGTACGTATCGGCCGCCGGGGACGATCACGATCTCCCAGCACTTTCTCGCCGACCACGGCCTTGAAGCGACGCTGCCAATCCTTCGCCACGAGATTGCCCATCACATCGTCCGGTGGACCGCGCGCCGGCCGGTCCGGCCACACGGGCCGGAGTTTCGTGCCGTGGCCGTGGCGCTGGACGCGCCGCTCCACGCACCAGCGTTCAGTGCGCCCCGACGCGTGCATCAGTACCGCTGCCCCGCGTGTGGCTGGACCTGGCAGCGCGGCCGCCGCATCGGCCGCCGGCGTCGATACTCCTGCGCCCGCTGCGCCCCCCGCTACGACCAGCGCTTCCGGCTCGTCTATGCCGGCTCATCGCGTACGGAGGCGAGCGGCCACGCGAAAGGGGACGGCGAAAGGAGAACGTAAGACGCCCTTACCGCAGAATCATGCCTGTGGCATCGCGCACCTGATGACAGGACGCGGCGGATTTTCTATGCTTGCCACACTCCGCGATGGGAAGCGTTCCGAAGCGGGCTCGAATAGTGTGGGAGGACGATCATGAACGGCCCGGTGGTGACGATCTCGCGGCAGCATGGCAGCGGTGGCGAAGAGGTGGCGGCGCTGGTCGCCGAACGGCTTGGCGTGCCGCTGCTCGATCAAGAAATTCGCACGATGGCGTCGAAGCGGGCCGGTGTCTCCGAACACGCGCTCGAAGAGGCAGAGCGGCCCGTCTCCTGGGTGACCCGCATTCTCGAACGGTTGGGCTCGGTCGGCGTCATGTCCGATGGGGCGGCGGTCGAATCGACGGCCGGGCTGCCCGTGCCGACCACCGAGACATTCCGGCAGTTGATGGACGATGTTGTCCGCGAGTCGGCTGAAGACGGCGCCGTGATCCTCGGCCATGGCGCGCACATCGTCCTCAAGGACCGGCCGGGCGTGCTTCGGGTCTTCGTGCAGGCGCCGCTTGAAGCGCGCATCCGCCGGCTTGTTCACGAGGACACCCTCTCGCCGATCGATGCGCGTCGTCAGGCTGAAGCCTGGGATCGGGAGCGGGTGCGCTTCTATCAGGACGCCTATCACGTCAACTGGTTCGACCTGCGCCTGTATGACGGTCTGGTCGACACGCACCTGCTCGGCGTCCACGGCGCCGCCGAAGCGATCGTGCAGATGGCGGAACAGGTCTGCGTCGCCCGGCCGGAGATCGTCCCGGCGGCGGCGGCCCGGCCGATCATTGCCGAGCCGGTGGCCACCCGTAGCACCGATGGCGAAGTCATCACTCTCAAGAACGGCAAGGTCTGTATCCGGCCGATGTCCGGCGGAGATGCCCCCGCCCTGCTCGCCTTCTTTCGGTCACTCCCTCCTGAAGATCTCCTCTTCCTGCGGCGAAACGTGACCGACTCCGCCGTAATCGATGCCTGGGAGCGCGATGTCGTGGACGGACGCATGTTCACGCTGCTGGCTGAGACCGTGGTCGAAGAAGGTCAGCCCGAGGTCGTGGGAGAAGCGAGTCTGCGTCCGAGCGAGGTACCGTGGACCAGTCACATCGGCGAAGTGCGGGTCGTCACCTCCCCGGCGTGGCGCGGCCGCGGTCTGGGTACGGCTTTGCTGCGCGAGATCCTCCGGGCGGCGCACGATGCCGGCATCGAAAAGGTGACGGCTGAGTCGCTGGCTGAACAGACCGGCGCCCGCGAGATGCTGGGCCGCCTCGGATTCGTCGAGGAGGGACGGTACGCCGGCTATGCCCGTGACCTGGGCGGCGCACTCCACGACCTGATCGTGATGACCCACACCGAACCGGTGTCGGAAGCGGTGCTAACGTAGGTGGCGAACCCCTCCCCCGGCCCCTCCCCCCGCTGACGCGCGGAGAGGGGAGTACAGTCAGACGGTGGGTGCCAGGATCACGTCTGGCGTGACCGTGGTGAGGCTTCAGCCGGCACAGGTTACTCTGTACGCCCCTCCCCAATGCGTTGGGGAGGGGTCGGGGGAGGGGCATGTCTGCACCCAACATCGATTACTATGCCCTCCTGCACGTCCACCCTTCCGCCACTCTCGAACAAGTGCGTGCCGCATATCTCCGCCAGATCGGTCAGTGGCATCCGGACCGCAATGCTACCGAGGAGGCGACCCGACGGACCGCGCAGAACACCGCTGCCTGGGTGGTGCTGCGCGACCCAACCCCGCGTGCCGCGAACGCCCGCCACCCCCGCCCCCCGGGGGGCGGTCAGCCGGCCCGGGCTGACCGCCACCGCCAGGATCGCACCCCGCGGCCACGCCAGGCGGCAGTCGATCCGGCCGCAGCCGAACGCGCCCGGCGCGGCGCCGAGGCGAGCGCGCGCGAGTCACAGGCGCGCAAGCAGCGCGAGGCTGAATACGAACGGCGCCGCAGAGCCTCCGAGCCGTTGTGGCAGCCGCCCGATGAGCGTGGCTACGGCTGGTCCGATCAAGCGTTCGTCGTCGGTCACTGGTATCGCAACAATCGGGGACCGTATCGACTGATCGATGTCCGGGGAAAGTATGCGGACGTGTACTACACCGACGGCGACATCGTCAGTCTTCCCGCCGATGACCTCTGGCGACACTGGCAGCACCAGGTCCAGCGTCGCTCCGGCGCGGGCCGCACCACGTCCACGCGCGCCCGTCATTAAGTGCCACCGTTGCTTTCCGCGATCCCGTGATGCAGGCCGTGACCATCGACTGAATCCGCTTCCCAACCCGCTTCGTACCACCGCAATGAATACGCGTGTACTTTATTGGCGATCGTGCCGCGCATATGATGAGAAGAACCCCAGCGGCGGCTGTGTCCACCCAGTACGCCGCTTCAACTGGATGAGCTTGTGACAATTGCCGATGCGTCGCCGGCGGCGCCCGTTTCCGCGCCGGGTCGGAGCTGGGGACTGCATGCCCGCTCGCGCCGCACGTGGCTCGGCCTCGTTGCCGTGCTGCTCTGTCTGACCTACGCGTGCGGATTTCTTCTTCCCCTGGCCTACTGGACGTTCCCTGACGTGATCCCGACCGACCGGCCGCTCGCCGATGCGCTGGGTACGGACCTGTGGGGGGCGTTCCGCTTCATCGTGCCGGTGGTCGTCGCGTTTGCGCTCTACGCGGCGGCCATTCTGTTGGCGCGTGCGTTGCGTGGCCGGCGCGCGTTGGTGGCGGTGCTCGGTGCCGGCGCGCTCTATGCCGTGCTCTTCCTGCCCACCAACCCGGCCGGCGCGCAGGATATCTATCACAACGTCTTTGATGCCCGCATTCTCTGGAAGTACGGCGACAACCCCAACGCCGTACCGCCGAGTGCCTTCCTCAACGACCCGCTCTTTCCGGCGGTCGTCGCCTGGAATGAGTTCGCATCGGTCTACGGTCCCATCTGGTACGCCGTCTCCGGCCTGCCCTTTGTCGCCGGCGGCGATGACCTTCGCATGAACGTGATCGGGCACAAGGTACTGGCAGCGGCTTTCCTGCTGGGTACGGCGCTGCTCGCCGCGCTCATCGCCGAACGTATCCGGCGCGGGACCGGCATCGCGGCGGCGATTGCCGTCGCCTGGAACCCGCTCATGTTGTTTGAAACAGCGGGGAACGCCCACAACGACATCGTCATGGTGTTTTTTGCGATGGCGGCGTTCTATGCGCTGGTGATGCGGCAGTGGCTCTGGATCTTCCCCCTGCTCGCCCTGTCTGTCGCGACCAAGTACGGACTGATCCTGCTCGGACCGTTGATGCTCGTCTGGCTGCTCCGGCGCGAGGATGTGCCCAAGCGACAGGTTGTGCTCTCGCTCTGTCTGGGCGCGGCCGTCGGCGTGGCCGTGTACCTGCCGTTCTTCCAGGGAGCCGATACCCTCGAGGTGATCCGGCGGCAGTCCGGCTACAATACCTCGTCACCTAGCGCCTTGCTGGACATCCTCTTGATCTATCAGTGGGATCTCAACTCGTTGGAGTCCTCCCGGCTGATGAAGCAGATCGTTGTGCCCCTCTTTCTCGCCGTCTATGCCTGGCAGGTATGGCGGGTGCGCGGCACCGTTGCCGGGTTGGTGGAGCGGAGTGTGACCGTACTCTTTCTGCTCATGCTGATCGCAACGTGGTGGTTCTGGCCGTGGTACGTCATCTGGATCGTGCCGCTGGCCGCGCTCGTGCCGGGCCGCGGCGCCGCCCTGATCGGCCTCTCATTCTCCGCGTCGGCGATGCTGATGTATGCCGCCTACTTCTGGCTGCTCGATGGTGACGGGGTACGGCTGCAGGCGGCGACCGCAACGGTGGCGTTCCTGCCACCCGCGTTGATCGGGCTCGGCTATCTCACCTGGCGTTGGGTCTACCGGTGGCACGACCGCCGCCGCGCCATGTCGCTGGCGTATGCCGACTACGTCGCCGCCGTCCCGGTCGCCTCCGACGCCGGTTCCTAAACCAAAGCCACGCCGGGAACTGCATGGTAGTGTGTCCGACGCCCGCGGGTTTCACCTTGGCCTTGGTTTAGGCGGTGCCGTTCTCCATCAACGCAATCAACGCATCACATCGTGGCTGGGTGTCTTCGTACCATGGTGGTCGAGCGTCCCCACCTCTTCCCGCGGGACATCAGAGCGTTTCCCACGGCTCTGGCTTGATCAAACCGATGAAGCTGTACCGTGCCGAACCGGTCTGCTCGGTGATCACGACGCGGAGCTCACCATCGAACCGATCGTGCGTCAGGCGGCAGACATCACCCTTCTCCAGCCGCCGGTCCCCGTTGGGAAGCCGCAGGTTGCCCGTCCAACGCCCACCGCGTTGCCCGGCGTGGACCGCCACCACCGCATAGGTGCCATCCGGATAGAGAAAGTCGGCAGATCCGTCGAAGAGCACGGCCATCCTCCAACCGGTGCGTTCGTCCCAGTATGGCGCACCGGCCTGGCCGGAAGGAACGTCCGCGTGGTTACGCGTCACCTTCGCACGTCCGTCCGATCATCGGAATGATCCCGGTTCCCGAACCGCGACGCCCTCAGCGTCCGGACGCGCGATAGTCGCGGTAGGGCGTATCGCGCCACTCGAAGGCGGTCCTGCAGCCGCAGACTGCCATCAAACCTCACGTGCTTGCATCGAAGGCATCGAGAAACCGGCGTGGTGTCACGATCTGAATGCTTTCGTAGTTGCCCAGTTCGAGAAGGTGTCTATTGCCGCTCACCACAAAGTCGACCGCCCCGGCGATTGCCGTCCCAATGACAAGGTTGTCCGGCGGATCTTGCGGAATCACGTCGACAACTGCCGGTTCGACCCAGATCGTCGCTTGCCGGAGAGCCCGGAGGAACCGTCGAATCCAGTCGGGAGACCGCCTGATATAGCGCCGGATCTTCTCCCGCTCAAGCCCTTCCAAAACTTCCGCCTCGATCGGATCAGACGAGACGACATCGAACCTACCATCAAGCCAGAGATCCACGATCCGGGCGGGTGGACCAGCAGGGCTGATGAGCGCGGAAAGGTAGACATTGGTATCGAGCACGACCCTCATGCAGAATGCCGGCCTTGACGCCGCTCGGCACGGATCTCGTCAACCACCGCAATCGCGATCCGCTCCGCTTCAGCGGCGTCGAGATCTCCCCCTGTCTCACGGAGTTCACGGTACATCTCGCGGAGGTGTTCGCGGTCCTGCGTCTTGTCTGAATCCGATTCGTCATCGGTCAGCCGAAAATACGGGATACCGAGCCGCCCCGAGTACTGAATGAAGTCGAGTTTCGATGTACCGAGGAGTTGTGCCGCTTTGCCACTGCTGATCGTGCCACGCCGGTACAACTCAAGCACGATCGTTTCGCGAATGGCATCGTCGAGCGGTTGATCGAGCAATGCGAGGGCCTGAACCAACGACTCATCGATCTCGACCGTTACGCGATTCATTGGTCTACCTCCCCGCATCGTGATTGTATCGTGGGACGGCTACGTCGCCCATCAGATGCGAGGAGGCAACGTCAGCGTGTCGTGGGCATCGATCCGCGTTCGCTCAGCGTCCGGACGCGCGATAATCGCGGTAGGGTGCGTCGCGCCACTCGAAGGCGGCCTTGATCCCGCCGCCGCCCTCGGCCATCGACTCCTGCACCTTCTGCTGCCAGAGCGCCGCCTGGTCGGTGTACTGATACATCGCGTCGGTGTCCGTCGCGCTGTGGATCGCCGGGTAGACGATCGACTCGAAGTAGGTGTTGACGCTCCGCTTCTGCAACGCCAGCGAGTCCGATGCCTGGTTTGCGATTCGCTCGGCCATCGTCAGCACCGTGGCGTCCAGGTCTGCCGCCGGCACGGCCCGATTGACCATGCCCATCGCCGCCGCCTCGGTGCCGCTGACGCTGTCGCCGGTGTAGAGCAGTTCCTTGGCGCGGCGCATGCCGATGATCACCGGCCAGAACGCTGCCGTCCGCGACGTGCCCAGGCCGCGCGTCCCTGGATGCCCAAGCTGGGCGTTGTCCGCGGCCACGACCAGATCCGTCATCATCGCCAGCTCGCAGCCGCCGGCGATGCAGTAGCCGTGCACCTGCGCGATCGTCACTTTGGCCATGTTCCACAAATACAGATAGAGGTCACTGACCCGCACCATGTTCGTCCGCGTCCGCCAGACCGAGCGACGCTCCCCTTGCGCGGCCTGCCGGTATTCCGTCTGGCGCCGCGGTGTGACGAGGTCGTAGCCCGCCGAGAACGCGCGCCCGGAGCCACGCAGGATGATCACCCGGACCGCCGGCTCCATCTCCAACGTCTTGAGCGCATTCTCGAGGTCGGCGAGCAACTCCGGGCTCAGCGCGTTCAGCTTGTCCGGCCGGTTCAGTGTGATCCTTGCCAGCCGCTCCTCGGTGCCCAACCGCTCGACTTCGATATTCTCGTACTGAAGCTCGCTCATCGCATTTCCCCCTCCATCCAATTCGCACATCCGATGGTCAGTCTAGGGACCAGCCCCCGAGGACGCAAATCCGACCCAGGGAACGGTGAACCGCAAAGACGCAGAGGACGCAAAGGAGCGCAAAGAAATCATGAAGACTTTGCGTCCTCTGCGCCTTTGCGGTTCATGTGGAGGGTTGCTTGTGTCATCCTACGGCCAGGCTCCTGCGGCCGCTGCCAGCCGTTGATCCAGCCGGGTCGCGAGGTCGCGGGCGAGGCGGTCAACCGCCGGGCCTGTCCCATCCAGCGCCAGCGCAAATCCGCCCGCCCCACGCCGCACCGCGATCACCCAGCCAACCGCCTCCGACGGCCGGCTCACCCGCCACGCAACCGCTTCGTCGCCGAGTGTCAGATCGCTGATCTGTTCTGCTCGGATGTCGCCCGTCTGCCCGTCAATCAGCGCCCGAATCGCCGGCTCCAGCCCCCCGGCCGCCTCGTCGAACCACGCGGCCGCGCCCTCCGGCGTGGCGAAGGCATAGCCGGTGTGTGTCACCGTCTGCACCGTCCCATCCGCGGGCGAAGTCCCACCCGCCTCGCTCTCGAAGCCCGACTCATACGCCAGCACCAGCCCGGAGCGGTCCCAGCGGCTCTTGGCCGTGGTCGGGTCTGGCTCACCCTCGGCAAGCTGACCGCCGTCCTTGAACGCTGTCTCCGGCTTGGCGAAACCCGGGGGCAGATCGGCGTCCGTCGGCGCGATCCGGCGGAGAAACGCCTCGGCGCGGGTGCGGCTCCGTGGCGGCTCCGATGCCTGCGGTGTCTGCGGCGGGCCGCTGATTCCGGGGACGGTTGCCGTGGCAACGAACAACGTCGGCGTTGGTGTCAGCGCCCGCTCCGCCGAATCCTCTCCGCGCGAGCACGCGGCCAGGAGAAGCAAACCACCAAGGCACCAAGACACCAAGGTTCCGGTTTTCTTTGGGTCTTGGCGCCTTGGTGGTGAACCTCCCCTTGTCACTTCGAGGGCGCTTCCTCGGCGAAGCTCAGTGTGAAGGCGACGAGCGTGCGTACGGGGATACCACTGGCGCCTTTGACGATCGCACCCTTGTCGCTGGTGTAGAAGTCCACACCTGCCATATCGAGATGCACCCAGGGCGTCGTATCGGCGAATTCCTTCAGGAACATCGCCGCGGTCAACGCACCCGCCGGCCGTCCGCCGGTGTTCTTCAGATCCGCCACATCCGACTTGATCTGCTCCTTGTACTCGTCGTACAGGGGCATCTGCCAGAGCCGCTCGCCCGACCGCTTGCCCGCCGCGATGATCCGATCGACGGTCGGTTGATCGTTGCTCATCACACCGACCGCCTGATCGCCGAGCGCCACACCGATTGCGCCGGTGAGCGTGGCAATGTCGACGATCGGGTTGAGGTCGAGACTGCGGGCGTAGGAGATGCCGTCGGAGAGGATCAAGCGGCCCTCGGCGTCGGTGTTCACCACCTCGATCGTCGTGCCGTTCATCGCCCGGAGCACGTCACCCGGCTTGATCGCGCCGCCGCCGGGCATGTTCTCCGTTGCCGGAACGATACCGGTGACATTGACGCGCGGCCGCAAGAGGCCGATCGCACGCAGCGCCGCGATCACGCTGGCGCCGCCGGACATGTCGCCCTTCATCTCCTCCATGCCTGCCGCCGGCTTGATCGAGATGCCGCCCGTGTCGAAGGTGATGCCCTTGCCAATCAGGCCGATCGCCTGGTCGGTTGTGGGGTTGCCACGATAGTGGAGCACGATGAACTTCGGCGGCTGATGGCTGCCCTGGGCGACGCCGAGCAACGCCCCCATGCCCAGCTCCACCATGTCCTCGCGGTCCAGCACCTGGCACTCAAGCCCGGCCTCGTCGGCAGCCTGCCGCGCCCGCGCCGCCATCTCGCTCGGCGTGAACTGGTTCGATGGTTCATTCGCCATGTCCCGACAGAAGTTGACCGCCTCCGCCAGGATCAGGCCGCGCGACACGCCTCGCTGGAGCGCGTCGATCTTGGATGGATCGTGTTCGACCAGCACGACCTCGTCAGGGTCCTGCTCACCATCAGACTTCTTGTACTTGGTGAAGCGGTAGAGGCCCATCACCGTTCCCTCGGCGATCGCCTGCGCGCACGCCTCCGGGTCCAGCCCGGCGATGCCGGCGCCGTGAACGATCGTCGCCGCCCGCTTCGCTCCGGCCTTGCGCAGCGCCCGCGCCACGTTGGCCGCGAGCGACCGCACTGTGTCGAGGTCGAAGTCCTTCTGTTTGCCCAACCCGACGATCAGCACCCGCTTGGCCGGTGTCCGGCCAAAGGTGAACAGCGTGGTGATCTCGCCGCGTTTGCCCTTAATCGCACCGTCGTCGATCAAGGCCGAAATCTGACCGCCGAGCGCCTGGTCGAGCGCGCCGGTACCACCACCGGGAGCGGTTACCGCTTCAAACAGGTTGACGACCACCGCATCTGCTTCCACCGCCGCAAGGTTGCCCGACTCCACTCGTACCGTGACCATTCCGTCCTCCCCGAACCGGCCGTCTTTCCCCGATCATAGGGACTTGAAACACCAAGGTGCAAAGGATGCAAAGGTCGCAAAGAATTCAATGTCTGGTGCAGCGGAGTGCAGCAACCTGCGACGGGCAGACTCATCGTGAGATGCTTCGCTCCGCTCAGTATGACAAGAAGAACCTTCGCGCCCTTTGCGCCTTTGCGGTTCAGTCTCACCGCCCGGTGTTGAGCGCGTTGGTGAGGGAGTAGATGCGATCGTAGACGGGTCGGGCGGCGACGCCGGTGACCGGGATCGGCCGGCCGTCGCGTTCGTCGATGATCGCTGGGCGAACCTCCAGGCCGCGAACACCTTCGGCGTCGAGGCGGATGCGAAGTACGGCGCTGAGCAACGACGGCATCCCCGGCTGGCGGCGGTCGTCGTTGTCCACATCGAAGACGAAGTTGCCGAGGCTGTAGACGATTGGGACGCGTTTATAGATCTCGATCCCTTGCAACACGTGGGGATGCGCGCCGAGGACGAGCGCCGCACCGGCATCGACCGCTGTCCGCGCCAGCTCGCGTTGCACCGGGTTCGGCGCGGCACTGTACTCATAGCCCGCGTGCAGCGCGACGATCACCAGGTCGGCGGCGGCGCGCGCCGCCGCCACATCGCGCCGGATCGACTCGGCTGTTCCCCAGGCGACGCCGGGAACGTCTGCCCCGGCGCGCGTGCTCTCCGCCACCCAGCCGCTGCGGCCGTCGTTTGGTGTATTGACGTAACTGAGAAAGGCGAGCGTCAGACCGTTCACCCTGACGATCGCCGGCTCATGGGCGGCGTCGCTGTTGCGGCCCGCGCCGGGGTGGGCGATGCCCGCCCGCTCCAGTGCGGCGACCGTGTCCAGCAGTCCCTCGACGCCGTAATCCAGCATGTGGTTGTTGGCCAGCGTGAGCACATCGAAGTCCGCCCCGATCAGCCCCTCTGTCACCGAGGGCGGCGCCCGGAAGGTGTAGTCTTTCCGCGCCGGCGTCCCGCGCTCGGTCAGCGGCAGCTCCAGGTTGCCGACGCGCACGTCCGAGCCTTCCAGCAGCGGCGCGACCGCCTCGAAGGGATAGCCGGCGCCGCGTTCGGTGATCGACCGCCCAACCGTGCGGCCGAGCATGATATCGCCGACCGCATCGAGGACAACCTGCCCGCTGCCATCGCGTTCGTCCGCCGGTGCGGATAACGCCCGTGCGAGGGCCGCGGCCCGCGTGTCGCCCGACCGTCCTACCACGGACCATTGCACCTCGATCGGGTATCCGCGCTCGTCTGGCCGGATGCCGTCGATGCGCAGAGGTTTGGCCAGGGCGCCGGCGCTCGATCCCAACGCCAAGACCATCCGTCCCGGCCGTTCCGTGAGCGCGGTCGCGGCATCGCCGGCAACAGCGCCGGCAACGGGTACGCCGAGCGTCCGGCGCATAACATCCGGCTCGGTGACGGCAATGCTCACGAGCAGAGCCGGGCCGCCGACCACATCCCAATTGGTAATGCGGCCGGCGGCGAGATCGCGCAGTTGGGCGCTGGTCACACCTTCGACCGGAAAGGTAAATGGCACAAACGCGGCGACCGCCGAGCTCCTGATATCGATCGCCGAGAGACCATCCAGCGCGCCATCGCCGCCTCGCGGCACGACCGCGGCAACGGCAGCGCCGGAGCGGACGGCGTCGAGCGCCTCCTGGCCGTCGGCGGCGGTCGAAAGCGACGCCTTCGGCATCAGCTTGCTCAGGTCCGGACCGAAGGCATCAAGCGCGGCGGGGGTGCCGGTGACGCTCTCGGCGACGGCAAGCGATTCGATCCGCGTCGGCGATGTGTCGTTACTCTTGCAGGCAGCGAAGCTCAGCGCCGCGATCGCCGTCATCAGAAGCAGCAGACGGGGTGTGTGATGCATGCGGTTATTGCCGCTCACTCTCGACGCGTTTCTGGAGCCGGTGTACGGTCGATAGTGGAGGGATCATCGAATTCACCGTCCGTCAGCCTTCGGCATTCGCGCGCCGCGTTCGGGCGGCGCCTCGCGGTGGCCGGCAGAAGACGCGCTGACGGCAACCAGATGTCAGGAGCGTATCATGCGAACTCGTGTCCGTCTGCTGTCACTCGCGCTGATGGCGGTAGCGCTGCTCGCCTTCGCGGCCTGTGGCGACGATGACTCGAACGCCGACCAACAGAGCGCCGAGGCGACCGCCGCCTCCGGCCAGACCGGAGGCACGCAATCCGGCGGTTCCGGTTCTTCCTCAAGCACCACAACACGGGCGATCGAGCTGAATTGCGATCAGGATCTGAAGTCCTTCCGCTTCGCCGGCGATCTGTCGCTGAATACGCCTCAGGGCGGATCGTCCGCGCCGAACAACATCGCGTCGGTGATCGGCTCGTTCCTCCAGAACGTCAAGTTCGACGGCGCCTTTGTCACACCCGATCGCACGCAGCTCAAGCTGGACGGTGGCCAGAGTTCCCCGTTGGGCGCGATCGAGTTTATCCAGATCGGCAACACCTCCTACGTCAAGCTCGGCTCGGCTCCCTGGCAGCAGTCACAGGGAGCAACTGACTCGTCCGGTTTCCTCGCGCAGATTGATCCGCGTGAGATCTGCCACCAGTTCGAGGAGAACCTGACCGACAGCGTGCCGGCCCAGAAGGAAGCGGTCAACAGCGTCGACGCCACGCGATACGACTACGACCGGGCGGCGCTGGAAAAGCTCGGCGCGAGCGCTGGTGGACTGCTTGGCACCGTCGGCGGCTCAAACGGCGAGCTTCCCGAAAACGCCACGCTGAGCGTGTGGGTGTCAGACAAGGAGAAGTTTCCGGTCAAGATGCAGATCGCCGCGTCGGGCGAACAGGATGGTGAGGATTATTCGCTCAACATGGCGCTCAACGTCACCGACCTCAACGGCAACGTGACGATCAACGCGCCGCAGTAAGCCGGCGCGCGGTTGATGCTGGTCATCGGTGGTGGCGGCGCGGGCGTGACGACATTCGCGCTGCCACTATGGAAGACGCTTTGGCTGTGAGTCGCTCGACCGCGCAGCGCTCACGACATACGACATAAAGGTAGAAGCGGGGGACGGCTACTTCACCGCCGCCAGAACGACGCCCTCAACCTTGATCTCGATCCCGTCGCGCCGGCGGTAGAAGCGTGTCTTCCGGTCGATCGTCGCCTTGGCCTCTGCCACCTGCTCGTCGGTCAGATCGGCGACGAGGTGAGCGAACCGGCTGTCGAGGGTGATCGCCGCCCAATAATCGTTGACATCGCGGAAGAAGGGCCACTCGGTGAACCGCTCCGGCGTGGCGTCTTCATAGCCCGCCTCGGCCAGCGTGGTCGCGAGTTTGCCCGGCTCCGAGTAGCGAAACAGCGCCTTGTCCGTCTGAGCGGCGGCCGGCGTGAACGGCGCGATCGCATCGAGGAAGATCGTGATCAGCGGACACCGGCTCCGTTCACCCCAGGTGGAAATGCCCAGCCTCGCCACCGGGCGCATCACCCGGAGCGTATCGCGCAGCGTCGTCTCCGGTTCGGCAAGCTGCGGAAAGGCGAGATGGCAGATGATCGCATCCCAGTAGACCGTCGGACCGGGGATGGCGCGGGCATCGCTGACCTCACCGCGCAGCCAATCCGTCCCATCCGCCCGCGCCGCCGCGAGCACCGCCTCCAGGCGGGCGCCGTCGCTGTCAAGCAACAGCACCTCACCCTCCGAACCGCTCCGCCGTGCCGCCTCCCGCGCCGCCGCCCCGTCACGCGAACACAGGTCCAGCACGCGCTCGCCGGGCTGCACACTGGTCAACTTCGTGAACGAGGCAAGAAACAACTCGCCGAGCCGTATGGAGGCCGGAGACTCTGTCTGCATGGGTCGCTTCGCTCCCCGGCAATCGGCAGTCGGCAATCGGCAATGGTGGGGCTGGAACCCGATTGCCGATTGCCGACTGCCGACTGCCGCTACTCGTCTTCGATATCAGCCGGGTCGTCGCCGGGGCGGATGCGGCCGGTGAGACCCGCTTGGGCAGCAATCGCCGCGGCCTGCGCGCGGGAATGCACTTGCAGCTTATCGAGGATGTTGCGCAAGTGCACCTTGACCGTGTTTTCGGCGATCACGAGCCGGTCGGCGATCTCCGGGTTGCTCATGCCCCGCCCGACCAGGGCGAGGATCTCTCGCTCCCGTGGCGTGAGTTTGTCCGTCGCGTTGTCGTGCACCGGCGGGCTGATCTGTGCGAACGCCTCGATCAGGTCGCGGGCCAGGTGTGGCGAGATGATTGCGCCGCCGTCGGCGAGCGTTCGGATCGCCGTCGCCAGCACATCGAGGTCGACGCTCTTGGCGAGATAGCCGCGGGCGCCGGCCCGGACCGCGGCGAAGAGATCCTGCTCCTGCTCGGAGACGGTCAGCATGCAGACGGCGGCGCTGGGCAGTATCTCAAGAACCTGTTGCGTCGCATCGACTCCGCCCATGCCCGGCATCGCCACATCCATCAGCACGATGTCCGGGCGCAGCACCGGCGCCCGCCGCAGGGCTTCCTCGCCGCTGCCGGCCGCGCCGACGACGTCGATATCGTCGATGCGGGCGAGCAGTCCGACGAGCCCATCCCGAAAGAGGCCATTATCGTCGACGATCAGCACACGGATCTTGGACTCGGCGGTCATGGCGGGCACCTCGTGTGCAGTGATGGCGGTCACCGATGCCTGAAAGTGGTGCATCGCCGTACGAATAATACGCGACAGAAATCATGCTCGGTCGCCCGTACCGTAGCATACGGACGAATGCGAATCCACGCGCGGCCGGCGCGGCCGCACGCCTGCACGTTCGTCTACCGAAGCTCGCGAATCGACCGCACACCGGCACGATGCCGCGCGTGCCATCAAGAAAGCGGTCGTCAGCCGTCCAGAGCTCACACCCCAGCCGCTCCGCGAGCGCGGCATACTGGGCGTCATACGTTTGCTTCTGACCAGCGTCGAGAGCAATGCGGATCGCGCGTCGCGCGTCAGCTGGGTCATCGGCAATCACAAGTACGAAGCGCATGACCACGTCGTAGGCTGCTTCTGCGTCCTCGATCGTTGCTAGGCTTCCATCGCGAAAACGTTGATACAAAGTATTGGCAACCTCACAGCCGAACCATGATGGCACGACAGGTTGGATGCCATTTCCTCGCCACTCTGCGAGAAGTCGACGTGCCAGGTCGCTATTCGGCTCGTCCAGCACCCACTTCAAGGCGAGGCTGACATCGACCACCGCGACCGACGGGTGAGCGAGAACCATGAATCGTGGTCACCGTATCGCCATCATCACCATCGCGGAAACGACGGACAATGTCAGTGGAGTCATCATCAAATACGCGGCCGCGCATGATGCGCACTCGCGTCTCTTCGAGTTGCCTAAAGGCATCGTCGGTCAACTTCCACTCGACGGGCCTCGAGAAACCATTGCGCTTGGAGAACTTCTTGCTCATCTCGTTGGACCTTCCGATGGTGCCGAAGTCCGATCGCGTCTATATCTCGATGATTCTATCCAATCTCAAGAGGTCCTGACAGTAAGATCTGGTGCCCCCGGCGCGATTCGAACGCGCGACCCTCGGTTTAGAAGACCGATGCTCCATCCACTGAGCTACGGGGGCGAGTGATACGTGCGATGAATAATTCTCAAGTTAACCACCCACTACGTGGTTAAGTTCTCCCTTCTCATTAAACCTCAGAAGCTGGGACGGTCACCAGCCCCGCGTGGACAGCCGCGTGGCAGTTGCTACATAGAAGCACACATTTTTCGGCTTCACCAAGCAGTCGTTGCCACGACCAGCATCGCATGTGATGGAAGTCCCGGTCCTTTGTACTTCTATCGAGGTGATGCATCTCCAAAGCGACCGGATACTTGTCGAAGTTACAGATGCGGCAGCGACCACCCATGAATTCTCGGATTCGGGTCGTGGTTTCCTTCGTCCGCTGGACAGTCCTGATGTTCCAGCAGCGACGGCATACCTGTTTCATCCTGCCGTAAAACTTGGACGGTACGATCTCACCGCAGTCGAGGCAGTAGTGATTCTTCGTTCGGCCGTTTGAGGTAGCTGTAGCCAATCCATGCTTCCGGAGCCAATACCTGACATTGGTCTGTGAAGTCCCAACAGCACGTGCGATTCCGTACGTGCTGTAGCCCTCTTCGATGAATCCCTCAAGTTCGACTCGATCCATACTGGAGAGCCTACGCTACGTAGCTTACAAATACAACAGCCCTGTGTCTTAAGAATCGAGCTACAGGTCAGTTCAAGTCGGTGATGCAAGCTCGACGCCCGCTTGCACCGCCGTTCCCTCGTTCACCGTCGTCGTCTGCACCTTGTGCACCCGACCGCCGAGGCCGCGGCGGATGCCGGTGATCCGGACATCGCCCAGGTCGGGCCGGGTGGTGAGGTACTGTTGGACCCACCGCCCCGCCGGCTGCGAGATCACGACGCCGATCATCGCCGCCGAAAAGACGTTCGGCAGCCGGTCCAGGCGGCGCTGCCCACCCATCACCAGCGTCGCCAGTGTTCCGGAGAGTACTCCGGCGACGGCGATGTTCGTGCCGCACAGCGGCGTCACCGCCAGCGATCCCTCGCCGCGATGGAAGCGGGCAAGCGCTTCATCCGCACATTCCGCCAGGAGTTGCGTCGGTACCCGTCCGTAGATGTAAAAGCCGTCCGAGACGGCGCGGCCGACGAGCCGCAGGTTGGGACCCGTTCGTCCCAGCATGATCGAGACCGTGCCGTGCTCGAGCGCATGGTTACGCCGCGTGGCGTCGATGATCCGTTTCAACATTCTTGCCGTCCGTGCAGAGCAGACTGACCTTCAGTATATCGGCCGGTCACGGATCGTCGGCGCGGGTTGGGTCGAGCGTCGTTCCGGAGCGCTCGAATCCCTTCGGCTCGGGATGGCTGACACTCCCCTTCGGCGGCAGCGTTACCGGCAGCGGCCGCCAGATCGGTGTGCCGTCCGCCCGCGGTGGATGCTGAATCAGCCCGTACACCAGTTCCTGATACGGATAATCCGACCGGGTGTATTGGCCGCGGCTGCTCAGTTGCTCCGGGGAGTTGTACGCTGGCCGCGGCCAGGGCAGCGTTGGGTCGTCGGGATTGTCGTGCAGACCAAGCTCGGTACAGCGCTCGCCGTAGCAGTGATAGGCCCACACCGCGTAATACCAGTCCTCCAGCGTCGCGGGATTGCGGGGTTTCACCACCGGGATGATCGCCGGCGCCAGGTTCCACTTCTCGCCCAGGATGCGTGCCCCCGCCGCGATGTTGTAACGGTAGTCCGACCCCACCAACTCCTGCCGGGCGTTTGGCTGTCCCTCGATGTCCATATCGGTCAGCACCTGCATGACGCCGAAGGCGCAGCTCGTCGACGTGAGCGTGCGGCCGTTCATGCCGCGCTGGACCTCGTAGCCGGCGTGCCGCCAGCTCGTCTCCGCCCAGCTGATCGCCTTCAGTAGCGTCGGCGGAATGTAGGCTGCCACCGCGCCGCCGTCGCCGGCCGCCTCCGTCTCCAACCGTGGCAGGGCAAAGCCCGCGTCGCTGATCAGCGCGCCGAAGCCGGCTTTGTTGAACGCGGTTCGCAACTCCGCCAACTCCGGCTGCCGTGCCTGGAAGCTGTGGCACTCCTGTCGCGCCGCCGTCGCCGGGCGGGAAACCTCCGGACCATGAAGCGCGACCGTGTTGCCGGCGGCGATCTGGACCGAATAGGCGCGGCCCGGCGCCATCGTCGCGAACTCGCTGGCCAGCGGCGTGCCGGGCACCGCTCCCTGCCAGCGTTGGATCGCCGGATCCCAGCGCCAAACGCCCGCGACGCGGCCCATCACCGGCGCCAGCACTTCCGCGAGCGGCGCCTCCTGTCCGATGTAGACAATGTTGTTGAGTCCGGGGTAGAGCGTCAGCATACCGTTGGCCGGCTGCGCCTGGTAGGTCAGCGTCGCCGGTTGCTGCATCAAAATCCAGAAGGCGCGTTGCGTCGTCAGATCCTTGAGATCGCTCGCGATCGGGACGCGCGGGTCGTAGGCCCGAAACGCTTGCCGCTGCGAGTCGAACTCCCACACGGTCTGATAGCGGCCGCTCACCGGTGCCAGTACATCCGCGATCGCCGCCGACGGACCCATGTAGGCGACGTTGTTCCAGCCGGGCACCAGTGGCACCACGATCGTCGTCGGCTGCGCCCGCGCATCCGTGGCGAGCAGCCCCGCCACTGTTCCGGTCAGGAGTGCGATCAGGCCGATCCGGAAGAACCTCATGACTCCGTCCATCCGATCACCGTGACACCGCCGGCGGCATCAACCGTCGTCCGCCGGCCATCCTCCGAGACGAGTTCGAGTTGCTCCGGTCCCGGTGCGTTCGGGCTACCGCTCTCGAATGACCGCACCGCCGTCCAATGACCATCCGATGTCGCCATTGTCGCCGCATCGAAGCCGCTCGCCCGCATGCGGTCCTGCTCCGGCGAGACGCCGAGCAGGATGCCGCTCTCCCCATCGATCGCCGACACGGCGAAGCCATCACCGGCCCAGAGCACACCGGTATCCTCGGCCCGTTCGCGATCCGGCCGCAGCGGGCGAACTTCCTTGCTGTTCAGATCGATCACATGCGCCCGATACCGCCGCGTGTCGTCCGACATTCCGAGCGACAGAAAGGCCAGTGACGAGCCATCGGGCGCTAGCGCGAATCCCCGCGCCGAACCATCGGTCAACGGACCCGTGTCATAGACGGCTCCCTGCGGCTCGACCACGCGCAGCCGTGTCTCCCCTGAACCGAGGTCGGCGACATACAGCCTGCCGTCCGGCACGACGCCGATCGGGAATAGCCGCCGCCCCGCCTCAGCCGCCAGCAGCGGCCGTTCGTCGCCGTTTGCCTCAATCTCCACCAGCACGCCCGCGCCGATCGGACCGCGCCGCTGGACGATCACACGATCATCACCGCGCCACACCGGCGGCGTCCGGAGGTCGATTCCAGTCGCCAGCCGCCGGCTGGTCTTCCCATCGAGATCGAGGATCGTCAGGACCGCATCGCCATCCGGATCGCGGCCGCCGGGCGGCATTGCTGTATACGCGACCCGACGTCCATCAGGCGAGAGCGACGCACGGATGCCCCATTCAGGATCGTGCCGGACGGTTGCGATCTGCCGGCGGTCAGCCGGTTCATCCGGCCGCGCTGCCCAGAAGGTTGTGATGCCGTCCCGATGCTCGGCAAACACGAGCCGCGGCTGCGCCACGGTGGCCGTGCCGGCCGTAGCCTCATCCGGCGACTTCTCGCGGGTACAGCCAGCCGCACCGCACAGCAGGACCGTGAGGGCAACGGCAACGCCGAGGGCGGGTTGAGACGTCAACGAGACATCATTCCCTGGGGAGGGACACGCACGAATGCCGATGTTGGCGCGGACCGGCCACATGGGGTGGAGCCGTCCGCGCGCACCACCGTAGCAAGGCCCTTTTCTGGGCGTCAAGGCAAGGGAAAGGGCCGGCCCGCACCCCCGACCCCACGCCCGCTCGG
>JBFXAN010000090.1:0-24747 GCA_050184225.1 Dehalococcoidia bacterium
ACCGTCCAGCTGTGGCAGATCTATGTCTCGGCGATGGTCGCCGGCGCGGCGTTGGCCTTCAATCAGCACGCGCGGCAGACGATGATCCCGCGCCTGGTGCCACCAGACGTGTTACTGAACGCGGTCGCCTTGAACACCACGGCGATGAACTTCATGCGGATCGGCGGCGGCGCGATCGCGGGCCTGCTGCTAATCAAGTTCAGCATCGGTGGCGTCTATCTGCTGAACGGCATCATCTACCTCGGCGTGATCATCACCACGCAAATGATTCGGCTGCCGAAGGAGGTGCCACGCATCCATAAGCGGAGCCTCGCCGGCGACCTCAGCGAAGGCTTCGCCTATGTGAAGACCAACCGCGCCGTCGGCGGCCTCGTCCTCCTGGCGCTGATCCTGTACGTCTTCGGGATGCCGTATCAGCAGGTGTTCGTGCCGCTGGTGGCGTTTCAGGTATTCGATCTCGACCGGGCCTGGGTGGGCTGGATGCTCTCTTTCACCGGGTTGGGCGCGATCACGGGCTCGCTGTTCGTCGCCTCGCGGACCGAGTATCGGCGGCCAGGGTTGGCCCTCGCGATCAACCTCGTGGTGTTTGGCAGCGCGTTGCTCGTGGTCGGCCTCAGCCGCTGGCTCCCGTTGACGCTGATCGCGCTCGCCGTGGCGGGTAGCATGACCGTCTCGTTCATGGCGCTGACCAACACGCTGTTGCTGTCGGCGACCCCGCCTGAACTTCAGGGACGGGTATTGAGCCTGCTCAGCCTGGACCGCGGCATTATCCCGGCGGGAGCGCTGCTCGCCGGATTGCTCGCCGAATCGTTGGGCGTTGGCGCCGGCATCGTCGTGATGGCGCTGATCCTCCTGTCACTCTCCGCCGTCGCGATCGTGTTCCTCATTCCCCGGCTTAACGGCATCCAGGTCCATGCCGGGGCACGGCGGACGCGGGTGCGACACGCCGGCTGAGCGGATGGCCGGAGATGATCCGGTCAACTATCGAACATTCGTGCGAAAATGCATTGACCTGCCCGCACATGCGTTCTAGGATGCGATCACATCGCACATCCGTTCCAACACGGCGATGTCGGGAGGCTCTCAATGCTGGCTTTGGCAATCGTCGCGGTGTGGTTCGGAGCGGTCGCATTCCTCCTGGTGCGGCAGTGGTGGACGAGCGAACTGGCGCAGGTGCAGGAAGGGGTGCCTGCATCTGCGCCGGTGGCGCTCCCCGCCGCGCCGGCGCTGCGCCCGGTAACCGCCGTGCGGCCTACTACCTGGAGCACACTGCATGCACCGGTTGCTGCTGCACGCTGATCTCGATGCCTTCTTCGCATCGGTGGAACAACTCGACGATCCATCATTGCGCGGCCGGCCGGTCGTCGTCGGCGGGGCGGTCGAATCTCGCGGCGTCGTTGCTGCGGCATCCTATGAGGCGCGAGCCTACGGGATTCACTCAGCCCAACCGATGCGGACGGCAATGCTTCGCTGTCCAGATCTGATCCGGGTATCGCCGCGGTTCGGACGCTACCGCGAGATCTCTGATCAAGTAATGACCATCTTTTCGCGGTGGACCCCGCTTGTCGAACCCCTGTCGCTCGATGAAGCCTATCTCGATCTGTCCGGCCATCTCACGGAAACCACGCCCGATGTGGTGCGTGAGGCCGCTGCCCGCATCAAGGCCGAGGTCCGTGAGGCTACCGGGCTGACGGTATCGGTGGGCGCCGGCACGACGAAGTCGGTCGCCAAGGTCGCGTCTGATCTGAAAAAGCCGGACGGCCTGGTCGTGATCCCGGCTGGCGCGGAGCGGATCTTTCTCGCGCCGCTGCCGGCCGGCAAGCTGTGGGGTGTTGGTCCAAAGGCGCAGGAACGGCTGCAACGCATCGGTGTCCGCACGATCGGCGACCTTGCCACGCTCGATCGGCGATGGCTCGAGGACCGCTTTGGCCGGTGGGGGCTGATGCTGCACGACCTCGCCCACGGCATCGATCCGCGCCCGGTCACTCCCGAACGGGAGACGAAATCGGTCAGCGTGGAAACAACCTTCGCGGAGGACATCTGGCAACCGGCGCAGGTCGACGAGTGTCTCATCGACCTCGCGGGACACGTCTGTCACCGACTGCGACGGCAGGACCTGCAGGGCCGCACGGTGACGTTGAAGCTGCGCGACGCCGGTTTCACGACGCACACGCGCCAGCGCACGCTGGCGGCGGCCACGGACGACGAGGCGGTCGTGCTCGACACTGCCCGCCGGCTGCTGGCGCCGGAGTTGACACCCGGTCGGCGGCTTCGGCTGCTGGGAATCGGGCTGTCGGGCTTTGCCGATGCCGTCCAGCTGGCGCTGCCATTGGATCTGACCGCCGGCTAACGGGCGCCGCCGGACAACACGAGCACCGCGCCCGCGTCCGCGACACCGCCAGTGGGTATGGCGATGCGGTCGCCTTCCTGGACGCCGGATGCTTCGCCTCGCGCGAGACGGAACAAAGGGGCGCGGTCGGTGAGGTCCAGGGTGATCGGTCCGGCCGGCCCGTCCAGCGTGACCCGCGAACCATCGACACCCGTGATCCGGCCGCCCAGCAGTGGGCGCTCCGCCTGATCCCGTGCCGCCTCGTGACCCGCGAAGCCGCCCGATGATCGGACGACACCTTCCTCGTCCGGTGCGTCTGCACTGTCGAGTAGCACGACCGAGCGGATCGAGAAGTTGCGCACTTCGTTGGGCACGCCAATGACGGCGAGCCAGTCGCCAACCCGGATGTCGCCGGCGCTGGCGACCGTGAGAAATTCGACGACCGCATCCGGTTTGAGGGAGACGTTCGCGGTGCCATCGGAGAGGGTTAGCCGGCCATCGGCCGCCTGTTGCACGTCGAGCGCCGTCGTCGGGCGGACGGGTGACGGTGCTTGAAAGGCATCAGGCTCGGGCGGCACATCGGGCGCGGCTGCCCTGCGTGTCAGCCCAATGACGATCAGGCCGGCCACAATGATGCCTGCGATCAGCGCGAGCGGCGGTAGCCAGGCAGGGAACGGACGGCGGGATGTCAGAGCGGACATGCCTCGGACCCTCGACGGATGCCTCATACGGCCCGTGTCGTGAATCGCCTACGCCGGTGCATTCTCACCACGATCGAGCTTTGATCGGTCGACGAGCTCGCCCAGCACCCGCATCAACTCATCGATATCGAAGGGCTTTTGCAGATAGGCATCGGCGCCGGCTGCCGCCGCCGTCTCATAAGTCACCCGGCCGGCAGAGATGACAAGGACTGGCGTTCGCCGCTTGTAGTCGTTCCGCAACGCCTGCAGAAAGTGCTGACCATCGACGACCGGCATCATCCAGTCGAGCACGATGATATCCGGGCTGTGTTGCTCCAGCGACACCAGCGCGTCGAAACCGTTCGGTGCGATGATGATATCGCAGCCTTCATCATGCAGGATCGCGGCCAGCGTCGAACGAACGGCGGCATCGTCCTCGACCAGAAGGACGAGCGGCGCATCGCGTCTTGAGTCCGATGAGGTGATCGTGTCGGACATGGAATCTCCCGTGTCGACGTGCATGCGTCCTCCGACGCCTGTGGATGTGACCATCGCCCTGAATGGCCTGCCGATACCCTACCGCACTTGGGCGGTTCTGGTCTTGATTGCCCCGCCCCAACGCCTTGGGGCGGGGCCGGGGGAGGGGAGAGACGGCATTCTTACCCGAAATACCGAAATCCCGTCTCCTTCTGCGTGAGCGGCTCTCCCTCGCGGCGGACGCTCGCCTCGACGACCTCGCCGATGAAGACCGTGTGATCGCCGGCGGGGAGCTCGCCCCGGATCTGACATTCAAGGTGGCCGAGCGCCTGCGGTAGGAGCGGCACGCCGATAACGCCCGGCTCCCAGGGAATCTCTCGCAGCTTGTTCGGATGAGTCTTCGAGCGGCGGCCGAGGTGGCCGGCAAGCTCTTTCTGGCCGGTTTCGTAGACGTTCACGGAAAACGTGCCGCTCTCGCGCATCATCGCGAGCGAGCGGCCGTCGTTCTCGACCGCTAGCATGACCATCGGCGGCTCGAATGCTGCCTGGCAGATCCAGTTTGCGGTGAATGCGTTGACCTGATCGCCGTGGCGCACGCCGATCGCGTAGAGTCCATAGGAAAAGCTGCGCAACACGGTCTTCTTCGCCGCTTCGTCCATGTGATGTCATTCCTGTTCTGATGGGATGAATCCGGCCCTCGATTGGGCGCGTAGGCACAGCGAGGCATGGCTACTCCCAAGCATAGAGCCTGCGTCAGGTTATAATGAGGCCGCAATGGATCATCAGCACCTATCCCGCCGCCGCCTGCTCTGGAGCACTGCGCTGAGTACGCCATTGCTCGCCGCCTGCTCGGACAAGGTGAACCGCACCGCTGATCTCGAAGCAACGTCGCCGCCGGCAGCGGATGTCGAGGCGGCGAACGCAAGCCCCGCGCCCGCCGCAAGCGAGCCTGCCCCATCGCCGGAATCGACCGCGGGACAGGCAATGCCGGCGGTTGAGACTCCTGCGTCACGACCACGCACGATTGTGCTTGATCCAGGGCATGGCGCCGAAGAGATCGGCGCAGCCAGCGCGATTGCCGGGATGCCGAACCTCGCGGAGAAGGACTCGAACCTCGCCTTTTCGTGGCGGCTCCGAGCGTTATTGGAATCGGATGGGTATCGCGTCGTGATGACGCGCGAAACCGACAGCCGGGCCTTCGGTTATGTCCGGCCGGAGAATCCGTCGCCGGGTCCCGGCGGACTGACGCCGGCCCGAGCCGATCTCCAGGCACGGGTCGACTTTGCCAATCAGAGCGAGGCCGATCTCTTCCTGTCGGTCCATAGCAACGACTCCGGCAGTCTGGAGGAGAACGGCGTCGAGGTCTGGTATTGTGGCGATCGGGAGGCCGGCGACCGAAACGGCATCTGGGCACAGATCGTACTGGAGGATGTGCTCGACCATCTGCGCGGCTACGGCTATCGTGCCAATAATCGTGGCACCAAGGAAGACCGCTTCTTCCGCGTCCGCAATGGCCGCAACTTCCACATCTTCGTGCTCGGGCCGCCGAACCCCGACTCCCACCATCCACGGGCGACGATGATGCCGGCGGCCTTGGTGGAGAATCTCTTCATGCGTCACGCCCGCGACCAGTATGTCCTGCGCGATCCAGATGCGCGGGAGGCAATCGCGCAGGGGATGCGGCGGGCGGTCCATCACTATTTCGAGTGGCAAGGTGGCTGATTACACACCATCACGCGAGTGGCCGGAATTGAATGACCTGCGCGCCGACATCGACCGCGAGGAGCGGCGGCGGCGTGAGGAACGCGAGCGGGAGCGGCGGCTGCGGGCCGACCGGCTCGAATCCTGCCGCAAGCTACTTGAGGAAACCGAGGCGGCGCATCTGCTCCGATTGATGAACGAGTACCTGCTCCGCGGGCGTGGCGTTGTCGAGCAGAGCGAGGACCAGCAACGCGATTCCAGCGCCGCCGCCCGGCTGCGCTGGAATGGTCCCGATCGAGATGACGGGTTGCTCACGGGCGAGCCACTGGAGATCGCGATCATCGCCACGACAACGCCGGAGGGTCAGGCACTCCTCAGCGTGCTGGGAGACTCCACCGTTGCCCGCGGCGTGCGGTCACAAGCCGACCTCAAGCCGGCGCTGATCCGGGCGTTTCGGCATCCGGCACGACAGCGCCCCAGCCGGGGCGCTGAATAGCAACGCATCAGTGGATCGAGCGATCGGGTTCTGCCCCGGCGGAATCGGCTAGAAGATCGCCGCCGGAATCGCGAGCAGGATCGCCTGGATGATGGCAACCGGGATGAAGGCGACCAGCCCGGTTGCGATGGCGCGGCCGGTGCTGAAGTCCATCGCATGGCGGATCGCGATCACACCAAGAACGATCGACCAGATGCTGGTGACCACCAAGACAATCCAGCCGAGAAACGGAATGATACCGAGCACGTTGAGCACACCGGGGGCGCGGGCAAAGCCAAGCGTTCGCAGCATTTCGCCCGGCGTCACGCGGGTCTCGTGCGTCTTGAAGAGCGTCTTCCCCACCCAATACGTGACAAAGGACCAGACGACCCACCCGACAAAGGCGGCGATAACCCCAAAGATGAAGCCTCCGATACCGCTGCCGGTGCCGATTGCGCCGATGCCCGAGGCAATGGCGACGACGAGCACGACGAGCGCAGCCTGGCTGGTGGCATCGACATCGCGCTCCACTTCTTCATACAGATGTGGCTCGGCGCGCGACGCGCGCATCATTCGGCTCACTAATGAGCGGTCGCTGGCGGTGGTTTGCATTCTCGTCTGCCTTCCTCGGCTGCCTGCTCGGCTGCCTATGACACAAGTATATCGGCGCGGATCCCAGGCCCACAACGGCGGGGCGGCGGACAGCGGCACGTTTGTTATCCCACTGGTATACAACCGCACAGGACACGGTGTCCGATTTGCCCCTTAACGGTGGTATACTAGACTGGCTGTGCGGCAGTGGCACCGGTAGGGGGTTGGTGCCCTGTGCGGTCCGACGACCGGCACTGACAAGGGGGCTGTCATTCGTGGCGCTCGATGAGTCAAGACTCCAAGACTTTCTCCGCCGCCCACTTTCCACGTTAGAGCTTGCGGACCCGACGCTCGTCCACCCTGCCGATCGGCTGGGTGATGTGGTCGCCACGATGCGCGGGCGCGGCGATTCCTGCGCGCTCGTTGTCGACGGTGCGCAAGTTCAAGGGATTATCACGGAACGAGACGTGCTCTGCCGATTTCTGGACCCTTCGGTCGATTGGAACCAGCAGGTGAGCGCCGTCATGACCCCCGATCCGGAGACGCTGGATTGCGACGAGCCGATCGGCAGCGCCATCCAGTTGATCAATGATCACGATTTCCGCACAGTACCGATGACCGTACATGGCTCTGTCCGTGGGCTTGTACGGCTGGGCGACATTCTCCGCCACCTCGCCGAGTTGTTCCCCGAGGAGGTCTTGAACCTCCCACCCCGGCCAGATCAGCGAATCGATAAGCCAGAAGGCGCGTGAACATTATGACAACCGAAGTCCGGCCAGACGAGCACCATCAGATCGAAGAGTTGCATCGGGTGACGATCCGCTTTGCCGGGGATTCCGGCGACGGGATGCAGCTCGCGGGAACGCAGTTCACGAAGGCGACGGCGCTCTTCGGCAACGACATCAGCACGTTGCCGGACTTCCCCGCCGAGATTCGGGCGCCCCGCGGCTCCCTGCCCGGCGTCTCCGGATTTCAGATCTCGTTCTCCAGCGATGACATCATGACGCCCGGTGACCAACCGGACGCGCTGATCGCGATGAATCCGGCGGCGTTGAAGACCAATGTCGGCGACCTGCGCGAGGGTGGCATCCTCATCGTCGATACTGATGAGTTCAACGCCACGAACCTCAAGAAGGCGAGCTACGAGTCGAACCCGCTCGAAGATGGCAGCCTCAAGCGGTTCCAGGTCTATCCGATCGCGATAACCAAGCAGAATGAGCAGGCGTTGGCCGAGGTTCAGCTCCCGCCCGCGCAGAAGTTTCGCTCGCGCAACTTCTACGCGCTCGGTGTGGTGCTGTGGCTCTACGGCCGGCCGCTCGACTCGACGATCGAGTGGATCGAGGACAAGTTCGGCCGCAATCCGGCAGTGCTCGACTCGAACATCAAGGCGCTCAAGTCCGGTTACTTCTTCGGCGAAACGGCCGAGTTGTTCCAGACGCACTATCGCGTGCCGAAGGCGGCGCTGCCGGCGGGCAAGTACCGGCATATCAGCGGCAACGAGGCGACGGCGATGGGCTTCCTCGCCGCGTCGATCCAGACCGGCCGCCCGCTGTTCTACGGTAGCTATCCGATTACGCCGGCCTCCGATGTCCTGCACGCGCTCGCCGAGTTCAAGAACTTCGGCGTGCTCACCTTCCAGGCGGAAGATGAGATCGCTGCCGTCGGCGCGGCGATCGGCGCCTCGTTCGGCGGCGCGCTCGGACTGACCGGCACGTCCGGCCCCGGCGTGGCGCTGAAGAGCGAGGCGATCAACCTCGCGGTGATGGTCGAGTTGCCGCTGGTGATCGCCAACATCCAGCGGGCCGGTCCGAGCACGGGCATGCCGACCAAGACCGAGCAGGCGGACCTGCTCCAGGCGATGTTCGGCCGCAACGGCGAAAGCCCGGTCGCGATCGTCGCGCCGGCGACGCCGTCCGAGTGCTTCTGGATGGCGATCGAGGCGTGGCGGCTGGCGACCAAGTACATGACGCCCGTCTTCTTCATGTCGGACGGCTATCTCGGCAACGGCTCCGAGCCGTGGCGGATCCCGACGCTGGACGAGTTACCCAAGCTGGAGGTCCACTTCTCCAAGCCGGGCGAGCACTCGAACGGACATTTCCTGCCGTACCTGCGCGACGAGAAGACACTGTCGCGCCCATGGGCGATCCCCGGTACGCCGGGCCTGGAGCACCGGATCGGCGGCATCGAGAAGTCGAACATCACCGGCAACGTCGACTACGATCCCGACAATCACGAGCTGATGGTGAACCTGCGCGCGCAGAAGATCCAGCGGATCGCCGACGACATCCCCGATGTCGAGGTCGAGGGTCCACAATCCGGTGAGTTGCTGTTACTCGGTTGGGGCAGCACCTACGGCGCGATCACCTCTGCGGCGCGGGAGGCGCGCGGGCGCGGGAAGTCGGTGGCGAACGTGCATCTGCGCCACATCAACCCCTTCCCGAAGAACCTCGGCGCGGTGCTACAGAACTACAAGAAGGTGCTGATCCCGGAGATGAACCTCGGCCAGCTCGCGCTGCTCGTGCGCGGCAAGTACCTGGTCGACGCGATCTCGCTGCCGAAGGTACAGGGGCAGCCGTTCAAGATCAGCGAGATCTCCGAGCGAATCAACGAGATTCTGGCAGATATGGGGCGCTAACGATGACGACGCAGACATTCCCACTCGACGAACTGAAGCCGCTGACGCGGAAAGACTTTGTTACCGACCAAGAGGTGCGCTGGTGCCCCGGCTGCGGTGACTACTCAATCCTGGCGCAGATGCAGAAGGTGATGCCCGAGCTGGGCGTCCGCCGCGAGAACATCGTCGTGATCTCCGGCATCGGCTGCTCGTCGCGCACGCCGTACTATCTGGAGACGTATGGCTTCCACACGATCCACGGCCGCGCGCTGACGCTTGCCACGGGATTGAAGTCGTCGCGCCCGGAACTGTCGGTCTGGGTGATCACCGGCGACGGCGACGGCCTGTCGATCGGCGGCAACCACCTGCTCCATGCGATGCGCCGCAACCTCGACATCAACGTGATTCTCTTCAACAATCGCATCTATGGATTGACCAAGGGCCAGTATTCGCCGACATCGGAGTTCGGCAAGGTGACGAAGTCGTCGCCGATGGGCACGATCGACGTGCCGCTCGACCCGATTCGGGTCGCACTCGCCGCCGAGGCGACCTTTGTCGCGCGTTCGTTCGATGTCGATACCGCGCATCTCCAATACGTGCTGAAGCGGGCGGCGGAACATCACGGCACGTCGTTCGTCGAGGTTTATCAGAACTGCAACATCTTCAATGATGGCGCCTTCAAGGCTTTCACCGACCGCGAGGTCCGCGATGACCGCGTGCTCTATCTCGAAAACGGCAAGCCGATGCGCTACGGCAAGGAGAAGCAGCACGGCCTGCGGCTGAATGGTTTCGAGGTCGAGACGGTGCGCGATGCCGGCGATGATCCCGACATCCTCGTCCACGACGAGAAGGCCGACCGCGCGCTGGCGAACGTCCTCGCCCGCATCGGCTATCCGGACCATCCGGTACCCGTCGGCGTCTTCCATGCCGAGGAACGGCCGACCCTGGAGGAACTGATGGCCGCGCAGGTGACCGAAGCGAAGGGCAAGGGCGAGGGTAGCCTCGACAACCTGCTCAACTCCGGTGAGACCTGGGTCGTGGATTAGCGCGATGAGCGACGGCCGGAACATCAGCGGACCGCCACGCAGCATCGCCATCGACCGTGGCGAAGGCAAGCCCGCGCTGATCCGCTGCCCTGAATGTGGCGCTGAAAACATTCAAGGCACCGATTATTGCGTGAACTGCAACAGCGACCTGCGGACGCTCGACATCCCGACGGAAACGCCGATTCCGGGGCAGGGTCCACCGGGGGAGAGCGTGCGCACGCTCGGCCGAACCGATCCCTTGACCGTCGATCCAGGGGCGCTAATTCGAGATGTGATCACGCGTATGAAGGATGAAGATCGTGGCTGTGCGATCGTCGTCGAAGGCAGGCGGGTCGTCGGAATTTTCACCGAGCGCGACGTGTTGCACAAAGTGACACCGGATCGCGAGGCGATGCTCGCACTGCCCGTTTCCACGCTGATGACCGCCGATCCGGTGGTGATGCGAGAGGATGAGAGCGTCCTGGTTGCGCTGAACGAGATGGGCGTGGGCGGCTTCCGCCATCTGCCGCTGGTCAACCGCGAGGGCGATCTGACGGCGGTGCTCTCCGGTCGCGACATCCTGGCGTACATCGCCCAGCAGGCCGCACGGTAACATCCGGCGACTCAATCGATGAAATGAGGCAGCGGCGCCAGATCGGCGCCGCTGCCTTGTTGAAATTCCGGACAAAGAGAGAGGGTGGTGACTGCCGGCACCCCGCCGAACCAGCAGCCTCCACCCCGCCGCATTTACCGTAGCAAATCGCGGCTTGCATTCGCATCTTGACGTTCGAGGGAAGGCTAACAGAGTTCTGACGACCATGCGGCGCCTGCCGGATCGTCCTTGAAGCCGCCCGCCAACGCCATCGGCGTGGACGCGGCGTGCCGGGTTCGATACCCTGGGCATCGGGCACAGATGCCGCTGTAGACGATTGGAAATGGAGCGGTCGTGAGCATTCTCAGTACCTACGAGGCAACGCACCCCGGATCGGCCGGTCTGCATCGCCAGGCCCGCGATGTCTTTCCTGATGGCGTGACGCACGATGCGCGACACTTCACGCCGTTTCCCATCTATGCCGAGCGGGCAGCTGGCAGTCACAAGTGGGATGTCGACGGGAACGAGTACATCGATTATGTCTCAGGCCACGGGTCGCTCCTGCTCGGTCATGCGCAGCCGGCGGTGACGGAAGCGGTGGCGCGGCAGGTCACGCGGGGCACGCATCTGGGCGCCTCGACCGAGTTGGAGGTCGCCTGGGGACGCTGGGTGCAGCGATTGATTCCCTCCGCTGAGAAGGTTCGCTTCACCAGTTCCGGCACGGAAGCGGTGCAGATGGCCGTGCGGCTGGCTCGGGCGCACACCGGCCGCGACCTGTTGATCAAGTTCGAGGGACACTTCAACGGTTGGAGCGATACGGTTTCGGCGAACCCGATCGCCGGGAAGGACGTGCCCGGCACTATCGGGGTGCCGGATGCGGCGACGCGCCTCCAGGTGATCCTGCCGCAAAACGACATCGACGCCTTTCGCCGGACCATGGCCGAGCTTGCCGGTACGGTGGCCGCCGTGATTCTCGAACCAACCGGCGCGTCAATGGGGTCGATCCCGATCGAACCAGAGTTCCTCTTTGCGCTACGGGAGGAAACCGAGCGGACCGGTACGGTGTTGATCTTCGATGAGGTCGTTACCGGCTTCCGAGTGGCGCCGGGCGGCGCGCAGGCGTACTTCGGCGTCACGCCCGATGTGAGCACGCTCGCCAAGATCCTGGCCGGCGGTCTGCCCGGTGGAGCGGTCGCGGGTCGTGCGGACATTCTCAATCAGATCGAGTTCAACCCCGAGCATCAGCCTTCGGGTCGGATCGCACATCCTGGCACGTTCAACGCAAATCCGCTGTCGGCCGCGGCCGGAGCGGCGGCGCTGGCGATCGTCGCCACGGGCGAGCCGCACCGCCGCGCGAACGAGGCGGCGGCGAAGATCGCGCGGGGCATGAATGACGCACTAGCCCGCCGCGAGATCGACGGCTGCGTCTACGGCATGGGCTCGCTCCTCCATGTCCTGCTTGGTACGCGGTGCGAGCGGCCGGAGGATGGAATCACCTGGGTTTGGACCGGTGCCCAGCGGTCGAGCGCTCCCCGCACGCCCCCCGACCTTGTGACGGTCTTCCGGAGGGGGATGCTGAATCATGGGGTCGATCCGATGGCGACACGCCTGATCGTCGGCGGCGAGCATACGGACGCCGATGTCAACGCAACGATCGATGCCTTCGAACGCACGCTCGACGAGATGCGGGACGAGCAATTTCTCTAGCGGCCATCCCGCCGTTATTCCCCTAGGAGCATGCGTGAGCAAATGACCGTGGTCGAGCTTGTCATCCTGAGCGCCAGCGAAGGATCTCAGAAGAACCGCATCCTCCGAGATCCTTCGCTGGCGCTCAGGATGACAGCGTGACGTTCGCGTTCTGGTCTTGGATTCGGTTTGAGAAGATCCGGCTGGTTGTGAGAAATGTCAGATCAGTGTCACATGCAGACTGTCAGCGCGTTACCATAATGCGGACGCGTGCCACACGCACGCACGCTATACGCCGTTGGCAGATCGTTCCGGTGGTTCATCTATGACACGAATGCTCCTCTGGCCCCTTATCGCCTTGCTGCTCATCGGGGCCGGATGTGGAACAGCCGCGAATGACGAGCTGCACGCACGAGTCATCATCACCGACACACCTCGACCGACGCCAAGCGAGACGCCGACGCCGGTCCCGACACCGACGCCCACCCCGGCGCCGACGCCGAGTCCGACACCAGAACCAACGCCGGCGCCAACGCCCACCCCGGCGCCGAGGCCGATCGAGGTCCGGAGCGGCGTCGGCCTGGTCCTCGGCGACGGTGTTGTCGTACGTTCGGAACCGACAACCCAGGGCAACAACGTCGTACGTCGCCTCCGGCATCTGGAGGAGGTGGCGGTGCGCGGCGCGGTGCGCGGTGAGCAATGGATCGTCGGCGATCAGGACTGGCCGATGGTGCCGCATAGCTGGACGCGAACCTGGTATCAGGTTGACGACGGCTTCATCTACAGCGCCCATGTCTTTCTTCCCGATTCCCAAGCGGCATCACCATTCATCCGGAGCGGCGGCGAACGCCGCATCGATGTCAGCATCAGCCAGCAGCGGCTGACCGTGTTTGTCGGTCAGGAGGCGGTGTATTCGGCGCCGGTCACGACCGGAAAGGCGGGCTTCGAAACGCCGACAGGCACCTACCAGCTGTGGTCCGGCAGCCGCGTTCTCAACGAGACGATGACCTCATCCCAGGCGGCGATCTCCGACCCGGATGAGGCCTACCATGTCAAGAACGTGCTCTACACCCAGTATTTCACCGGCGCCGGTGATGCACTCCATCTCAACTATTGGCAGCCGGAGTACGTCTTCGGCGCGCAGCCAACCAGCCACGGCTGCGTCGGCTTGATGCTCCAGGACGCGCAGTGGCTGTGGTTGTTCGTAACCAACGGCACAACCCTCGTAGTTCGCGCGTGAACCGATCGACCGCCGGATCTGGGAGCGCTGTACGTGGAGGTCGATTCTGACGGACGTTTACGGCATGGGTTGCAGTGGCTGACTGCCCTCAAGGACAGGCGCGAAGAGATCGCCCTGATCGCGGATGCGTGCCGGAGCGGTGCGGATCGTGAAGTCGGCGGGCGTGATCCGGCCTGCTTCGATCTCGCGCCACGCGACCGGCATGGCGACGGTGGCGCCCGGTCGGGGACGCACGCTGTACGGCGCCACCGTCGTCTTGCCTAGCGCGTTCTGCGCGTAGTCGACCAGGATCAGACGTTCCCGTCCCGCGAGTTTGCTCTCCGTTGAAAACACATCGGGGTGTGCGTCGCGCAACGTCTCGGCGAGCGACAACGCCCAGGCACGGGTGTCGTCAAATGATGGGCCGCGGCGAATCGGCACGTAGATATGCAGGCCGTCGCCACCGGTCGTCTTCGGGTAAGCGGTCAAACCGCGCCGCTCGACGGCGTCGCGTACGAGCAGGGACGCCTCGAGCAGACCGGGAAAGTGTGCGGGATCGAGGATGTCGAGGTCGAGGACGATGTAGTCCGGCTGGTCCGGTGCATCGACACGGGACAGCCAGGGATGCATCTCAATCGCCGCTTGATTCGTCAGCCAGGTGAGCGCCGCCACATCCTGCGCCAGGGGCATCTCGTTGGGTTGTGCGCCGGCACGGGGCGTGTGCGTCCATCGCGGCAGCCATGGTGGAGCGGTCTTGGGAAGCGTCTGCCGGTAGTAGAAACGTCCCGCAATGCCGTTGGGGTATGGCTTCATCACGAGTGGACGATCACGAAGGTGCGGCAGGAGGACGGCGGCGATGTCCTGATAGTAGCGGACAAGGTCACCTTTCGTGATGTCCTCGCCCGGCCAGAACACCTTCGCGGGGTTGGTCACCAGGGTGTCGACATCAGCGGCGGCCGGCGCAATCGCCGCTGGTGCAGCCTTGCGCCGGCCAGGAGACTTCTTCGACCCGCGTCCCGGGGACACAACGGTTACTTCTGTGCCGCGAGCTTCTCCACATCCGCTTTCGCGACATTGAGCATGACACCGTCATCGGAGATCTCGGCGATCATGCTCGCGGGAATCTCCGTGTCATGGTGGAAAATGAAACCGCTGCGGACGACCAACCGGGTTGGAGCGCCACCGTCCGCGGCGAATGACATCTCGTGAACCTCGCCGATCTTCTCGCCCGCGTTGTCGAGGACCGTGGTACCGGAAGAAACCTCAGGACGGACCATATCGTCCGGCGTGATCTGCTGACCGCCGGGGAAACCGAGCGGAGGGGTTGGTCCGCCACCGAGGCCGGCCGTCGGCCCCTCTGCCACGGTCACGTCCATGAGGAAGTCTTCGTTGTTGAATCCGGGAGGTCCCACGTAACTAACGTCGGGCGCGTGGTACCGATCGTCGGTATAGCCGTCCATGATCTCGAACGTCTTTTCATCGAGGTCGACGTGGATGACACCGTTCTCGACCTTGCTGACGTGGCTGAGCGGCACGATCCGCTCCCGTCCGAAGGCAAAGCCATGCTTGACGACGATGTCCGTAATCGTGTCCGTGCGTGCGTTCACGATCACGCGATGGACCTCGCCCAACTTCTTGTCTGTGCCGATCACATCCGCGCCAATGCTGATATCCATGCCGCGTGCGCCTCCGTTGTCAAGATCATCGCTTTCGTAGACGCGGACCAAAAAGAGCGGCGACGTGATCTTGCCGAGCACGTGCTGCGCCGTGCTGCCAAAGACCAGCCGCGACAATCCGCCGCGTCCGTGCGTGCACATTACCACGAGCGAATCCGGTTCGCGTTTCGCTTCGTTCAGGATGGCATCACCAGCGCCGCCGTCCACCATCACCGTTTCGACGGTCAGTCCATCGCTGGCGAGGGCGGCGCTCTTGGAATCGAGATACCGGCGCGTTTCCACCTCGGCTGCCCGCGCCGAGTCCTCGAGCATTTGAACCGACCGAGGATCGACCACACCGCCGGCAGGGTCGGCGGGCATCATCGCCAACATGCGCGTCGATTCGTCCTGGCCGGCATATGCGGAGAGTAGTATGAGCTTCGCCTGAAACTTCCGCGCGATCTCGACGCCGTAACCCAGCGCCGTTTCCGCTACGTCTGAACCGTCGAGTGGAACCACCACACGCTGAAACACCGCCGCCTCCTCAGATGCCGCGCGTCGATCCGCGGCATCGGCCACGCGCATCTTACACCGAGCCGCCGTTACGATGCTCGACCTTGACGGCCGCCAGATCGAGCACGCAGTCGTCGAGTTGCACCCCGCGCCGTTCAAGCGCCGCGGCGAGGAGGTGCTCGATCGCATGGACCTCGTCACCGGCTGCCGCCGCGGTCGGTCGTCGAAGTGATTGGCCGGCCGCGGCCAGCTCCATCGCGAGGAGTGCCGCGACACGCTGGATGCAGTAGATATCGGCCAGGTACTCCCCCGGCGCGATCACCAGGCCGGAGAACCGTCCCTCCGCCAGGACACGCAGCCCGCGCAGCACGCCGAGCAGCAAGTGTGACTCGTCGCCGTTCGGCACGCCATCGTCGTCCACCATCACGCTCACCGCCCTCTGGATCGATACGACCCGGACGTGAGTGTCCGGGTCGTAGGAATGGTAGCAGCGCTGCGGAAATCCTAGTCGGACCCGGACGCCTCCTCCGAAACCTCTGCTTCCGCCGCTTCGACCTCTTCCTCGACCGCGGCAGCCACGGCTTCGGCAGCTTCTTCGGCCTCTTCCTCCTCGCGGGCGATGCCCTTCACGGAGACGCTCGCCACCGGCAGGTCGGGATCGTTCATGACCTCCACCCCATCCGGTACGCGGAGATCGCGAATGTACACGTTCGAGGCGGTGTCGACGAGCGTCGAAATGTCCACATTGATATGAGACGGAATGTTGCCGGGCAGGCAATTCACCGTGATCACGTCCATCGACTGGACGACGATCGCGTCGAACAACTCCACCGCAGGCGCATTACCAACGAGCGTCAGCGGTACATCGACAGTGAGCTTCTCCCGCATCGAGACCTGGAAGAAGTCGACATGCAGCAGCGCGTCGTTCGTGGCACGGCGGGTGAGCTGGCGAACCAGGACCGGACGGACGGACGGCTCGCCTTCGACGGATATCTGGACCAGAGCGGTTTTGCCCGCGCGTCGGAGCAGGAGGTTCAACTCGATCGTATCCGCCTCGATCGCGAGCGACGATGTGTTGTGGCCGTAGATATTGGCCGGCGTGACGCCGGCACGGCGCAGAACCTTGACCTTCTTGCCAAGCACAGTACGCGGGCGCACCTTCAGTGCGAGATCAGCCATGGAACATCCTCTGGAGACTCGTGATTAATCTACCCGAAACAGCCGCAGCAGCCGCCTGCCAAGGACAATACCCAGGCCGAATGCGAAGGCCGCGCGCATATCGAAGACGGTGCGGACGGTGCCGCGAACGCGAGGTGACAGCAGAAAGAGTGTGTTGACATCGCGGGCTTCGACATCGCGTCCGACGATCGCCAGGGCGTTGCTGTTGGTGATGCGAAGCTGCTCTGCGGTCGCGAAGGCGAGCGCGCTCTGTTCGACCTCAACCTCGTCGCCATGCAGCTCGCGGATGGCCGACTGCTCGACATCAACATCACCGCCGGTAATCGACCGAACGGCGCTGTTCCGCACGGACACGTCGCCCAATGCGCCCAGATCGGCGGCCGTCTGTGTCACCGGATGCCTCCGCAACCATATGCTTCAACACCGTAACAATTGACAGCCGACGCGGTCAAGAAATGCTCAGGATACGCCGCTTCCACCGCCGTACACAAAGGAGCGTTTCAGGTCGGTCCTGCGCTACGATCGATCCATGCGCACCAGTGACTTCGACTACCATCTTCCCCGGGAACTGATCGCCCAGACTCCGGTGGAACCGAGGGATGCATCCCGCCTGCTGGTGCTTCAGCGCGACGGCGGCGCGATCGAGCACGCCCACTTTGCCGAGATCGGCCGTTTCCTGCGGCCGGGCGACCTGCTCGTCGTCAACGAAACCCGTGTCCTTCGCGCGCGGCTTCGAGGACATGTGACAGAGAGCGGCGGCGCGGTCGAGGCGCTCTTGCTGCGCCGCGTTGATGCCCAGCGTTGGGAGGCGATGGTGCGGCCGGGCCGCCGTCTCCGGCCGGGACGGCGGGTTTGGTTCGGCTCGTTGGAGGCGGTGGTGGAGGACGTGGTGGAGGACGGACACCGGATCCTCCGCTTTGCCGCTGACGTCGACCCCGAGAACACGGGCGAAACACCGCTCCCGCCCTATATCCACACCGCACTGGCGGAACCGGAGCGGTATCAGACCGTCTATGGCACGGTCACCGGGAGCGCTGCCGCACCAACAGCGGGTTTGCACTTCACGCCGGCGTTGCTGGAGCGGTTGCAGGCCGATCGGATCGGTCTGGCGCGGGTGCTCCTGCATGTGGGACCAGGCACCTTCAAGCCGGTCGCGGAGGAGGATCCGCGGCTGCATCCGATGCACGCGGAGTGGTACGAGATCACGACGAACGCCTGCACGGCGATCGAGGAGACGAGGGCGCGTGGCGGCCGGGTGGTCGCGGTGGGAACGACGTCGGTCCGGGTGCTCGAACAAGCAGGCCGCGATGCAGGCGATGGTCCGTTGCAGCCCGGATCAGGGTTCACGCGGCTGCTGATCCTCCCTGGCCATCGGTTCCGCGTGGTGGACGCGCTGGTCACCAACTTCCATCTGCCGCGCTCGACTCTGCTGATGTTGGTGAGCGCGCTCGCCGGACAGGAACCCGTGCTCAGCGCGTATCGAGAGGCGGTCAAGCACGGCTATCGGTTCTATTCCTTCGGCGATGCCATGCTGATCGTTTGAGAGCGCGATTGAGAATCAAGTACATCGGCCCAGTATGTCATCCTGAGCGACAGCGAAGGATCTCGGACACTGTCTCACCACCGAGATCCTTCGCTGTCGCTCAGGATGACAGTGGCGCTTTGTTGTGATTGTTATGACACGCATCAAAGCGGGGACAATCCGGCGGCTGAACGCGAATCAGATCGACACGAGCCGGGGCAACACTGCCCCGGCTCGTGTGTCCGTCTATCCGTCTATGAAAGAGTCGGAATCAGCGGCCGCAGGAGCAGCCGCCGCCGCAGCCGCCACCCTCGCGCTGCACATTCGGGTTGAAAATCGTGAATCCAGCGCGGACCACATCATCGACATAGTCCACCTCTGCCCCGTCGAGGAACGGAGCAGACTCGCTGTCGACGAGGAAGCGGACGCCACCGAACTTCAATTCAGTATCGTCCGACTCCGCCTGCTCGGCGAGGGCCATCCCGAACTGCGGGCCGGAGCAGCCACCGCCGGCTACGAAGAGCCGCAACGCGCCTTCAGGTTTGCCACGCTGCTCGAGCACTGCCTTTGCCTTGGTCGCCGCCGAATCGCTGACTTTGATCATTCGTCCTGTCTCCCGTTCCTGACCCCGTATCCGAACCGATCGCTGTCTTTATTCTGCGGCATTCGCGCGCGCACGTCCAGCCTAATGCTGGGGTGGCACGGAACGCTCGACGCGACGGGTATCCCGGTCGCCGACGATCGTGGACGCATAGGACGCGGGGCCGGAGCGGTGGTCCTGAGGCTCGGCGCCGGCACTGGCTGGTGGCGCTGCATCGTGGGCAGTGTCATGGATCGATCGGATCGGGCTGCGTTCTTCCAGCGACGGAATCAACGGTCCGCTTCGTCGCAATGACTTGGACGTATTCGCCGTTGCGAATTCGACGACGAAGGCGACGATCACCAACGCGGTCATCACGGCCAGGATGGCCATCGCCAGCCACCGTCCGGTATCGGTGAGCGTCATATCCAGCGTGGCGGTGATGCCGGCGCTGTCGATGTACCATTCGCGTTCGTTAGCAGTCCAGACGATCACCATCGCCAGGACGAGCGCGGCGAGCACAATCGCGAGTACCGACCACACAACGATGCGTCGAAGCCTCATGGTGCGAAGGACATACCTCCCGCTGGGAGCGCACGGGGCGCGGCCATCTCTTACCAGACTAGTGGGCAATCGTGGGCTTGTCACGGTCCGTGTGGAGTAGACTCGGCGGCGACTGCTCGAAGCGCGACCAGGAACCGCTGCCGGTTTGCGTCTGCGATGGCGACGATACTATCATCCCGTCACCGTTGCAGAGCGCTCCACCGAACGAGCGAGGGTATCGCATGGCCGAGAGCACGCTCGCCGGTCTCCGCATCATCGATCTCTCTCAGGGGATCGCCGGCGCCTACTGTACCAAGCTACTCGCCGACCATGGCGCCGAGGTGATCTGCATCGAGCCGCCGGATACCGGTTCGCGGCTCCGCGCGCAAGGCGCGTGGCGCGGCGATGTACCGAATGCGGATACGGGCGGGCTGCACCTCTTTCTCAACGGTGGCAAGAAGAGCGTCACCCTCGACCTGTCGACGCAGTCGGGACGGATTGTGCTGCGGAAGCTGCTGCCACGGACAGACATTCTGGTCGAGGATCAGGCGCCCGGTACGCTGGCGGCAATCGGCCTCGGTTTCGACGACCTGCACGCTCAATTTCCAGACCTGATCTTTGCCTCCGTCACCCCGTTCGGACAGACCGGCCCCTGGCGTGACTACGCCGGCGACGCCTTCATCGCGTGGGCGACCGGCGGATTGATGTACGTCACCGGCGATCCCGACCGGGAGCCGCTGGCCAACGGCGCCGAGCCGGCAGAGTACTTCGCCGCGGAGAATCTGGCGATTGGTATCCTCGCCGCCCTGCTCCATCGTGACGCGGGTGGGGGCGGCCAGTGGGTAGAAACCTCGCTGATGGAGGCGATCGCCGCGAACAATGAGTACAACACGGTACTGTATTCGTTCACCGGCGCGGTCCGGCGGCGCTGGTACTCACGCCACCCATTCCGCTATCCCAGCGACATCATGGCCTGCAACGGCGGACACGTCGCCGTTCTCTACGGCCGGCTCGGCCTGCAGGAACTCGCCGTCGCCATCGAACGGCCGGACCTGGTCGACCACGAGCTGTTTGTCAATTCGTCCGAGCGCTATCGACGCTGGCAGGAGTTTGAAGCGCTGCTCCGCCCGTACCTTGAGTCACATGAGCCGCGGGAGATCGTCGAAGCGGGCCAGTCGCTTCGCCAGCCGTTTGCGCTGGTGCCGGCGGTCGCGGAACTGCTGGCCGATCCGCACCTGGCGGAACGGAACTTCTTCGTCGAGGTCGAGCATCCGGCGGCGGGAACGCTGCGCTATCCAGGCCCGCCCTGGCGGATGTCTGGTTCCCACTGGCAGACCGGTCCAGCGCCGCTGCTCGGCGAGCACAACGCCGGCGTGCTGACCGGCGACGAGACGGGGTACGAAACCGCCGACCTGGTGATCCTGCGCGAACGCGGCGTGATCTGAGTATCGAAGTGAGGAACGCCTATGGCATCGCTGCCACTCGAAGGCATCCGGGTTCTGGACGCGTCGAATACCTATGCAGGACCGACCTGCGGTCGGGTGCTCGCTGATCTGGGTGCCGAGGTGATCCACGTCGAGGCGATGCAGCGATGGGAGACGGTGCGGCTGGTGGTCATGCCGGAGAACTCGATGCCGGAGGACTACTGGAACGGCGGGGCATACTTCCAGAAGCGAAATCTGGGCAAGCAGAGCGTCACACTCGACCTGACCCGGCCCGCCGGGGTCGAGGCATACAAGCGGATCGCGGGCCGTTGCGACGTGATGCTCGAGAGCTTTGCCCCACGGGTGATGCGCGGATTCGGGTTGGACTACGAAAGCATCAAGGCGGTGCGGCCGGACATCATCTATTGCTCCCTCTCCGGCTACGGGCAGAGCGGCCCGTATCGGGACTGGATCGCCTATGGCATGGGGTTGGAGCCGGCGTCGGGCATCTCGCAACTGACCGGGTATGCAGACGGCGGACCGAAGCGGTCCGGCATCTCGCTGACCGATCCGCTCAGCGGGCTGGCGGCGACGGTGGCGGTGTTGATCGCGCTCTATCATCGACGACACACAGGCGAGGGCCAGTACATCGACCTCTCCGAACAGGAGGCGGCGATCCCGCTGGTCGCACGCGCGATCCTCGACCAGCAGATGAATCACCGCGCGCCGGCGCGGCGTGGCAACCGCTCGTGGTTCGCCGCGCCGCAGGGCGTCTATCCCTGCGCCGGTGAGGATGAATGGATCGCGATCACCTGTCACAACGATGCGGAATGGGAACGGCTCTGCACGGCAGCCAATCATCCCGAATGGCAGACAGACGAGCGTTTCGCCGATCTCCTCGCCCGGCACGCGAACCACGACGCGCTCGACGACGCGATCTCTGGATGGACCCGGGGGCGCGACAAGTTCGCGGCGATGCAGGAGTTGCAGCGTCACGGCGTGCGCGCCGGCGCGGTGCTGCACGGCAAGGACCTTCTGCTCAACGATCACCTTCGCGCCCGCCGGTTCTTCGACCTGATCGACCATCCGGTCGCCGGCCGGCACCCGTTCCCGCGGCAATTGCCGGTGCGATTCTCCGCGTTCGAGACGGCCGCCCGTGGTCCGGCGCCGCTGCTCGGGCAGCACAACGACGAGGTTCTGGCCGAGGTCGCCGGACTGAGTCGCGACGAGATCGACCGGCTCCGTGCGGAGAAGATCATCGGCGACGCGCCGGACCCTCCGATGCCGGAGGAGTTCGTCCGTGCGACGACTACCTGGCCGATGGACGTGATGATCGAGATCGGCGCGGTCAAGCAGGTCGACGAGGACCATCGTGAGCAGCTTGGTCTGTAAGCGCAGGTTGGAGAATGAAGGTCACTGGTACCGATGTCATCCTGAGCGCCAGCGAAGGATCTCCGCGGTTTACTTACGTCCGAGATCCTTCGCTGGCGCTCAGGATGACATGATGTTTGCCAGCCTCGGTGCTCAAACATGCCAATAGGAGACGTGCGACGTGGACATTGCCGGAAAGGTAGCGATCGTCACCGGGTCGGCGACTGGTATGGGACGCGCGACGGCCCTGCTGCTCGCGGAATTGGGATGCAACGTCGTCGTCAATTACACGCGCTCCGAAGCCGAGGCGCTTGAAACCGCCGCCGATGTCGAGTTGCGTGGCGTAAAGGCGTTGCTGTCACGTGCCGATGTGTCGTCCGACGAGGCGTGCCGCGAGATGGTGCAGGCGACGGTCGATGCCTTTGGCCGGGTCGATGTCCTCGTAAACAATGCCGGGGCGACCTTCTTCGTTCCGCACACCGACCTCGACGCACTCACCGAAGAGATGTGGGACCGGACCCTCGCAGTGAACGTCAAGGGCACGTTCTTTATGTCGCGGGCGGTGGCTGGACCGATGCGCGCGATGGGCAACGGTGCGATCGTCAATATCTCCTCGACGGCGGGCGTGCGGGCGGGCGGTAGCTCGATCGCCTACGCCGCCTCAAAGGCGGCGGTGATCAATCTGACTGTATCCATGGCGCGGGTGCTCGCGCCGGAGATCCGGGTCAATTGCGTCGCGCCGGGGTTCATCGACACGCGCTGGCTGGCCCAGGGCTACGGCGAACGCTTCGAGGCGATGCGGGAAGCCCAACGGCGCAATACGCCGCTGCGGGAGGCCGGGCAACCAGAGCACATGGCGCAGGTCGTCGTTTCCGCGATCACGGGCATGGACTGGGTCACGGGTCAGACGATCGTAGCGGACGGCGGCAACATCATCCGGCTGTAGCAGCGAGCGGAAGGTGCCGAAGATACGCATCCACATCTGAGGCAATGCCGGCGAGGCGGAGCACCTCGAAATCGGTTGCGCAGCCATTGCAGAGGTGTGCTGCCCCATAGCGCACCGCCCCGGCGGCGGGCCGGTCGCGGCGACAGGCAGTACATGCGACCGTATCGAGCGGCGCGCCGCGCTCACGATCGTCCTCGGCGATGATCCGCATCGCCGTGTAGACCGCGCGAATCTGTCCGGGCGTGGCGTCCCGTCTGGCTTCGGTTCCCTTCCCTGCCTTGTCAATCATGGTTTGCCCCCATGCGACTCAACCCACCACGATCGTACCGGTGCCGCGTTACATCGGTGTTACAGCGGAGGAACGAAGCTGTGACAGATGCCGGTTCAAACGATCAGGAGCAGCCCGGAAACCGCCGCGACCAGGGCGACAAGCCCGCGGGCGTATGACTCGCTGCGCTTGAGGGAATAGGACGCGCCGGCATAGGAACCGGCGGCCTGGGCGACGAAGAGGACCAGCGCGGGCGCGGGCTCGATCACGCCGCCGATCGAGAAGATGATCACGGTAATCGCGCCGACCGCGAGTCCGACGAAGGTGCGCGTTGCCGCACCCTCCATGAAGCTCATGCCGAAGGCGGCGACCATCACATAGGTGAAGAAGGTTGCCCAGGCCGCGCCGAAGAGTCCGGCGTAGACGCCGATCGCGAGGGCGATGATATAACCGATGCGCCGTCGCAGTTCGCTCGGCGGCTCATCGCGCTCGAGACCGAGCCGCCGGCCGAGCAGGATCACCGGAGCAATGATGATCGTCACTGCCCCGATCACCGTTCGCAGTATCGAGGGGTCGATCCGAAGCAGCAGCAGCGCGCCGATCGTCGCGCCACCGGCGACGACCAGCAGCAGGGGCACGCTGGCCCGCGCCCGCAGCAGGCCGGCCCTCCGGAAGCGATAGGCGCCGCTGATGCTCAGGCCGAACATACCGAGCCGGCTCGATGCGACCGCCGTCGGTGCCGGCAGTCCGGCGAGGATCAGTCCGGGGATGATGATCAACCCGCCGCCGCCGGAGACGACGCCATAGAAGCTGCCGAGGAACCCGATGGCGGCGATCAGCATCAACTGGAGTGGGGACATCAGGTTCCTGCCGCGGCGAAAGGTCGCCCATTCAGTCGAACACGGACGAGGGAATCCTCACCCCCAAGACGCCAGGGCGCCAAGATTCATACCGCCTTGGCGCCCTGGCGTCTTGGGGGTGAGACATCCCCGTGAGGCAAAGTGTACGGCACGAGCACGACCGCACTCGAACTTGCGTTGCCCTGAGGAAGGTGGAGCGTTACGCTCCTTGCAAACGAGTATGCAATCGTTGCCACGCCTCATTGATACCCCGCAGGCGCTTGCCGCCGTGGTCGATGCCCTCGACGGCGAGCCACGTGTTGCGCTCGATACTGAGTCCAACGCCTTTCATGCCTACCGCTCCCGCGTCTGCTTGATCCAGGTTGCCGCCGGTGGCCGCGAGTGGGCGATCGACACGCTCGCGCTTACCAATCTCGACAACCTGCGCGGCATTCTGCTTGATGAGAACGTGGAGAAGATCTTGCATGCGGCCGAAGGCGACTTGATCAACCTGCGAC
>JBFXAN010000091.1:0-24478 GCA_050184225.1 Dehalococcoidia bacterium
CCAGCAACGCGACGAGCAGGAGCGCAAGTGACGTAGCGCCACGCCATCGCACCTGCATACGCGTCCACCCTCTCGATCCATCGTACCGGATTTGGGACGGACCCCTCCCCCGGCCCCTCCCCCCGCTGACGCGCGGAGCGGGGTGCCTCGTCTAACTGTGATACCAGCCTTGTCCGATCCATCCGCCAGACGGTTGCCAAGGCAAAGCTGGCAGCCCCGTGTCGATCAGGCACCCCGCTCCGCGCGTCAGCGGGGGGAGGGGCCGGGGGAGGGGTCCGCCGCCGTTAGTTCTGCACGTCGCTTGTGCCAGTCGGTCGCCTGCTCGTAGGCGTGGGCGACGCGGAGCATCGTCGCTTCGTCGAAGGCGCGGCCCAGGATCTGGAGGCCGACGGGCAGACCGTTCTCAAAGCCGCAGGGTACGGAGACGCCGGGGATGCCGGCGATGTTGATCGGCAGGGTGCAGACGTCGCTCAGGTACATCTGCACCGGGTCATCGGTCTTCTCGCCGATGCGGAAGGCGGGGGTCGGCGCCGTCGGCGTGATCAGGACATCGTAGCGGCTGAACGCATCCTCGAATTCCTGGCGGATCAGCGTGCGTACCTTCTGCGCCTTGAGGTAGTAGGCGTCGTAGTAGCCGGCCGAGAGCGCGTAGGTGCCGATCATGATCCGGCGCTTGACCTCATCGCCGAAGCCGCGGCCGCGTGTCTGTTCCATGTTCTCCCACATGCTCGCGCCGTCCTGATAGGCGTAGCCGTACTTGACGCCGTCAAAGCGGGCCAGGTTCGCCGATGCCTCGCTCGGCGCGATGATATAGTAGACGGCCAGCGCCGCCGATGTGCTCGGCAGCGATACCTCCCAGTCCACCTCCGCCCCGAGCGAGACGAGCGTGTTGATCGCCTCGGTGACGGCGCCGCGCACACCGTCGGTCATGCCCTCGACGAAGTACTCGCGCGGCACGCCGATGCGCAGGCCCTTCACATCACCGGTCAGCGCCGTCGTCAGATCGAGGACCGGCATCGGCGCCGACGTTGCATCGAGCGGGTCGGGACCGGCGATCGTGGAAAGCAGCCGGGCCGCGTCCTCGACATCCCGCGCGAACGGACCGATCTGGTCGAGCGACGAGCCGAAGGCGATCAGACCGTAGCGGCTGACGCGACCGTAGGTCGGCTTGATGCCGACGATGCCGCAGAGCGCCGCCGGCTGGCGGATGCTGCCGCCGGTGTCGGAACCCAGTGTCAGCGGTGCTTCGCCCGATGCGACCGCCGCGGCTGAACCGCCGGAGGAGCCGCCCGGCACCCGTTCCAGATCCCAGGGGTTGCGCGTGACCTGGAACGCGGAGTTCTCCGTGGACGAGCCCATCGCAAACTCGTCCATGTTGAGCTTGCCGAGCATGACCGTGCCCGCCTGTTCCAGCTTCTTCACGACGGTCGCGTTGAAGGGTGGTACGAAGCCTTCGAGCATACGAGAGCCGGCGGTGGTGACGATCCCTTCGGTGATGATCACGTCCTTGAGCGCGATCGGGATGCCGGTGAGCGGCGTGACATCATCGCCGGCGGCCAGCCGCTTGTCGGCGGCGCCGGCCTGCTCCAGCGCGCGTCCACTGGTGACGCGCAGGTAGGAGCCGGTCTGATCACCGACCGCCTGGATGCGGTCGAGGAACGCCTGCGTAATCTCCCGCGAGGAGACCTCGCGGCGGGCGAGCAGCGCGGACAGCTCGTGAGCCGTTTGTTCGTAGAGTGGCTGGATCATGATCGGCCTGTCTCCGGCGCAGATCGCGCGGATGGAGGAGATTTATTCGAGGACGCGGCGGACGCGGACGAAATTGCCTTCCCGTAACGGTGCATTTGCCAGCGCCACGTCGACCGGCAGGGAGGGCCGCAACTCGTCGTCGCGCACCACATTCTCCAACGAAAGCTGATAGGCGGTCGGCGGCACGCTGTCTGTATCGAGTGACTTAAGCGCCTCGAACTGGTCGAGGATCTGGGAAAGCTGCCCCTGGAACTTCGTCACCTCATCCTCGGACAATCCAAGCCGGGCCAATCGAGCGATGTGAAGAACCTCGTCACGAGTGAGTGACACGTCGTGCCTCCAATATGTCGCAGCGAACCGAGTATAGCAGACGCCACCGCACCCCCTCTCCCGAACGAATCGCGCCGCCTAGAATAATCAGAGTTGAGTTCTCATCCCGTCACCACACGGAAATACACGCTCAACCATCGGTTGAAGCGTACTCCCCCTTCCCTGCGAGGGAAGGGGGTCGGGGGGTTAGGTCCGCATGGTTCTCGATACGGAGCGCGCGATCACGCTCGGTCATCCCAGCTACGTCTGGCGGTCCGGGCAGGAGCGGCGTCTCAGCTTGATCCGGCGGTACGCGCCGCTCGACGGGATGCGCGTGCTCGATATCGGCTGCGGCCTCGGCGCCTACGTCGCCAACTTCGGCCGGTTCACAGACGAGGCGTATGGGATGGATGTCGATCCGCCGCGCGTGCAGGAGGGCCGCCGGCGGGGCATCGGCAACCTGCTGCTCGCGGCCGCGGAGTCGCTGCCCTTCGCGGCCGGCACCTTCGATGTGATCGTGCTGAATGAGGTGATCGAGCATGTCCGCGACGACCGGGCGACGCTCCGCGAGGCCCTGCGTATTCTGCGTCCCGGCGGATCGGTCGTCATCTTTGCGCCGAACCGGCTGTACCCATTCGAGACACACGGTGTTTACTTGGGAAAGCGATACGTCTTCGGCAATATACCCCTTGTGAACTGGCTTCCGAACCCGGTGCGGAATCGGGTCGTGCCGCACGCCCGCGCCTATCTCCGCGGCGATATCCGGCGGCTCGTGCGCCGGTTGCCGGCGGATATGCTGGTCCACGGGTATGTTTATCCGGGTTTCGACAACATCGCCGGTCGAAGCCCGGGGGGTGCGACGCTTTTGCGAAAGGTGCTGTATCTCCTCGAATCCACTCCCCTCAACCGCTTCGGCCTGTCACACTTTGTCGTGTTGCGCCGAAGAGCGTAGAGGGCGGCATCGGCGGCGATCGCCGTGGCTGAACGAACTGCATGAATCCATGGCTTTTGATCGCCGTGATCGTGGGGCTGCTCTTCCCACCCGCCGTTGCCGTGGCGATCGTTTACTTTGCCGCGCCGAAAGGCTCGCAGGCAAACTGGGGGCTGGTCCTCGCCTTTGGCAAAGGGATTGGGCTTGGCATCGTGTTTGGGGCGACGGTGTGTGCCGTCGTCATCGGCATCGTGCTCGGCATCGCCGCGCTCACCGGCCGATGACATGCACGTATACGCGTGATGGGCGCTTTTAGAGCAGCCGGCGGATCGGCTTGCGGCCCGGCCGGGGGTCGTAGTTGGCCTTGAACATCTCGAGCTTGTCGCGCTCGATCAGGTACTTGCCGGCGAAGAGGGTAGCCGGCACCTTCTTCTGCTTGATCAACCGTCGGAGACTCTGAGGGTGGATGCCCAGCACCCGCGCGGCTTCCACCAGATCCAGAAAATTGTCAAACGGGTCGCTCACGCCATCGCTCCCCCTGACCTCCGACTTCGGCCGCAGATGGCCGAACCTCCGAAAGTATAAGCGGTTGATCCGTTTCGCGAAAGCGTGGCGGCGGCCCTCACCCCCGGCCCCTCTCCCGCCGCGCGGGAGAGGGGAGCCTCACGTAACCGATGCTTCCAGCCCGATCGATCGGTGTTGTTAGTACGATGAGAGATGGTAAGGGCAAAGTCACGCGGCGCATAGCCTACAGCTTTGAAACGAGTAGAATGGCGGCATGGACGATGCATTGCTCAACGAGATCGTGATTCCCGGCACCAGCAAGATCGTGCTGCTCGTCATGGATGGGCTCGGCGGTCTGCCGCATCCAGCGACCGGCCTCACCGAACTCGAACAAGCGCGGACGCCGAACCTCGATGCGCTTGCCCGCGCGGGGATCTGCGGCCTGACGATCCCCGTTGCACCGGGGGTGACGCCCGGCAGCGGCCCCGGTCATCTCGCGCTGTTCGGATACGACCCGATCCGCAACAACATCGGCCGCGGCGTACTCGAGGCGGTTGGGATCGACTTTCCGCTGGAGCCTACCGACGTGGCGGCGCGCGGCAACTTCTGCACGGTCGATGCGGATGGAATCATCACCGACCGCCGCGCCGGACGCGTGCCGACGGCGATCAGCACAGAGTTGTGCAAGCAACTGCAAGCGATCGAGTTACCTGGGGTTCAGGCATTCGTCGAACCCGTGCGCGAGCATCGCTTCGTCCTCGTTCTGCGCGGCGAAGGGCTTTCGGATCGGCTCAGCGGTACCGACCCGAACCGGGAGGGACTGGCGCCATTGCCGGTCAATCCGCTTGCCGAAGAGGCGCGGGAGTCGGCTGACCTGCTCAACCGCTGGATCGCCGAGGCGAAGAACGTGATCGGCACGCGCGACACGGCCAACATGGTGCTCGTGCGCGGCTTCGCCAAACATCCGACGATGCCGTCGATGCTGGATCGCTACAAGCTCAACGCGGCTGCCGTCGCGATCTACCCAATGTACCGCGGGCTGGCGAAGCTCGTCGGTATGACGGCGCTGCCCGGCGGTGCGTCGTTCGAGGACGAGATCCAGACCGTCCGCGATCATTGGGACGAGTTCGACTTCTTCTTCGTGCACTACAAGCCCACCGATGCCGCCGGTGAGGACGGTAACTTCGAGGCGAAGGTGGAGGCGTTCGAAGCGCTTGACAGACTGCTCCCCGGCCTGACCGAACTCCAGCCCGACGTGCTGATGGTGGCCGGCGACCACTCCACGCCGTCGATCATGGCGGCGCATAGCTGGCACCCGGTGCCGTTCCTGCTGCATGGTCCGTGGTGCCGGGCCGACCGTGCCGATGCCTTCAGCGAGCGCGAATGCGAGCGCGGTGTACTCGGCACCTTCCCGGCGATGCAGGCGCTGCAACACGCGATGGCGCATGCCGGTCGCTTTACCAAGTACGGAGCGTGACCACGGTGGCGGATCGAACGCCGGTGATCGCCGGCAACTGGAAGATGAACCCCCTCGGCGATGACGCGCGCACGTTGGGCGAGGCGCTCCGCGCGACGGTCGGCAGCATGTCGGGCGTCGAACGCGTGCTCTGTCCCCCCTTCGTCTACCTTCCCGCCGTGCGCGATGTCCTCGCGGGTTCGGATATCGGCCTCGGCGCACAGGATGCGTACCCGCAGGACACCGGCGCTTACACCGGTGAGGTGAGCGCGGCGATGCTCGCCGGTATCGTTCAATACGTGATCATCGGTCACTCGGAGCGGCGGACCTATTTCGGTGAAACGGACGAGACGGTGCGGCAGAAGGTCGAGGCAGTTCTTCGCCACAACCTGCGGCCGATCATCTGCGTCGGCGAGACGCTCGACCAGCGCGAGGCTGGTGAGACGGCAGATGTCCTCCGCCGCCAGGTTGAGGACGGATTCAGCGGACTGAACCTGCCGGACGATGTGATCATCGCCTACGAGCCGGTCTGGGCGATCGGCACCGGCCGCGCCGCCACTGCCGCCATCGCCGAGGAGGCGTGCGGCATGATCCGCCTGCTCGTCGCCGAGAGCCATGGTCCCGCTGTCGCCGGTGGCGCCCGCATCCTCTATGGCGGCAGCGTCACGCCTGCCAACGTGAAAGAGTTCCTGGGCCAGCCGGATGTTGACGGCGCACTGGTCGGCGGCGCCTCGCTCAAGGCCGACGACTTCACCGGCATTGTGCGTCAGGCGGCGGAGTAGGGAGGCGGTGGTCTGAACCGAGCGCGCTCCTCTGCCGGGCACAATCCTTGTCCTCGCTGCACATGACACAACCGCCGCGTCCCGTTCTCTTCGTCGTCGGGCCGACCGCAAGCGGCAAGACTGCACTCGCCATTGCGCTGGCCGCACGCTTCGACGGTGAGATCGTCAATGGAGACTCCCGCCAGTTCTATCGGGGCATGGATATCGGCACCGCCAAGCCGACGCCGAACGAGCAATCTCGTGCGGCCCACCATCTGGTCGACGTTGCCGAGCCGGCCGAGGCGTGTGGACTGGCCTGGTTTCTGGACCGTGCCCACGCGGTCATCCGCACGATCAGCGATCGGGAGCGCCTGCCGATCGTCTGCGGCGGCACAGGCCAGTTCATCCGCGCGCTGCTCGAAGATTGGCAAGTGCCGCGCGTTCCGCCCGACCCGGCGCTCCGGTCGGAGCTCGAGTCGCGTCTGGCCGTGGAGGGTGTGGCGTCGCTTGTTGCCGAGCTAACGCGGCTCGATCCGATGGCGGCCCAACGCGTGGACGCCATGAACCCACGCCGCGTCATGCGTGCGATTGAGGTCGCGCGCGCCGCTCCCTCACCTGCCGAGCCAGCTGCTCACCGCGAACTGCTCGATCAACGGCTCGTGCTTGGTATTCAGGTCGATCGAACCGTGCTGTACCAGCGGATCGACGCGCGGGTCGACGCAATGTTTGCGGGAGGATTGGTGGAGGAGGTGCGCGCCCTGACCGCGGACGGCCGTGGGTGCGGGAACTTCGCCTTCAACGCGATCGGCTACCGGCAGGTTTGCGACTTCCTCGCGGGCAACTCTACACTTGAGGAAGCGCGGTCCCGAACCAAGTTGGCGACCCATCGACTGGCCCGCACCCAGGCCACCTGGTTCCGACGCTCCGATCCACGCATCACCTGGCTGGATGCGGGACCGAACCTCGAAGCGCAGGCGCTGGCCGTCACGGCGGCATTTCTCCGAACAACCGGATACCGGGAGTGAGGCCATGCAGTTCACAAAGATGCACGGCACCGGCAACGACTTCGTCATGGTCGATGCGCGGGAATTCGCCGCTGACTGGGAGACGCTCGCCCGCGCTGTCTGCGACCGCCACTTCGGCGTGGGCAGCGATGGCCTGATCCTCGCTCTCCCCGCCGCTGACGCCGATCTACGGATGCGGATGTTCAACCCGGACGGCTCTGAGGCAGAGATGTGCGGCAACGGTATCCGCTGCCTCGCCAAGTACGCCGTCGAGCGTGGCATCGTCGCACAGAAGGACGGCGCGATCCTGGTCGATACTCTGGCGGGACGCCTGCGCTGTGAAGTCTTCGGCGAGAACAGCCTGATCGATCGTGTCCGGGTGAGCATGGGCGCGCCGCGCTTCGCGCCGAATGAGATTCCCGTGGTCGCCGAGTCCTCCGGCCCGGTGCGCGATCTGCCGGTCACGGTTGAAGGCGGCGACTTCCGCGTCACCTGTGTCTCGATGGGCAATCCGCATGCGGTGCACTTCACCGAGCAGCCGGTCGGCGAAATCGACCTGGGCACGCTCGGCCCCCGCGTCGAACACCATCTCCTCTTTCCCCGCCGTGTCAATTTCGAGGTCGTCAACGTCCTGGGCCGGGACCGGCTGCGGATGCGCGTCTGGGAGCGCGGCGCCGGCATGACGCTCGCCTGCGGCACCGGCGCCTGCGCCACCGCTGTCGCCGCCCGTCTGCACGGCCTGGTGGATGATGTCGTCGATATCGAGTTGCCCGGCGGTGTTGTCCGCATCGAATGGGATGGTCAGGGCGAGGTCTACTTGTCTGGTCCGGCTGAGACAGTCTTCGAAGGTGAGTGGCTGCGTCCCATCCCCTGAGCACCCGGAGAGAAGGGGCAGCTATCTGGAGGAACCAGGAACGAACCATGCCGGTCAGCGATGCAACATACGAGCAGGTGGTACTTGAAGATCCACACAGTCACTGGGAACTCCACTGTGCCAGGCTCGTGGAGAAGCCGCCGATGACCGCGTTTCACGCCGATGTCATTGACCGGCTCTACAGGCGAATCGTGCTCCAACTATCGGAAGCAGACTTCGCCATCCGCGCCGATGCCGGCCGGCTGCGGCGTGGAACGGGTTCCTACTACGAGGCCGACCTCTGTGTCGTCCCCCGTTCCTTGGTCAACCGTCAGAAGCGAGAACGGCCGCATCAGCTTGAGGTGTATGACGAACCGCTGCCGCTGGTGGTCGAGGTCTGGTCTCCGTCCATCGGCAGCCATGACGTGGTTGACAAGATTCCGGAGTACCAGGCTCGCGGCGACATCGAGATCTGGCGGCTGCACCCGTTTGAACGAACCCTGACCGCGTGGCGCCGTCAGCCGGACGGGGCTTACGTCGAAACGGTCCACCGCGGCGGGACAATCGAGCCAATAGCGTTACTCGATGTGAAGATCGTGATCGATGAACTCTTTGACTCGGAGTAGCGCGCGCAACACCACACTCCACCGGAGACGAAAGATCACCTCATGGAACTAGCGCAGCGTGTTCAGCAGCTTCCACCCTACCTCTTCGCCGAGATCAGCAAGAAGATGGCGGCGAAGCGGGCGCAGGGTGTCGATATCATCTCCTTCGGCATCGGCGACCCCGACCTGGCGACACCGCCGCACGTGATCGAGGCGTTGAAGACGCACGCCGCCGAACCGGCCAACCACCGGTATCCGGAGTCGGACGGCCTGCCGGAGCTTCGTCAGGCGATGGCGGCGTGGTACAAGGGGCGTTTCGATGTGGACCTCGACCCGGACAAGGAAGTCGTGCCGCTGATCGGCTCGAAGGAGGGCATTGGGCACGTCTCGCTCTGCTTCATCAATCCCGGCGACATCGCCCTCGTTCCCGACCCGGCCTACCCTGTCTACGCCGTGGGCACGATGTTTGCCGGCGGCGAGATCTATTCGCTGCCGCTGGAGGAGGAGCGCGGGTTCCTGCCGGTCCTCGACGCGATCCCCGACGATGTGGCGCAGCGGGCAAAGGTGCTCTGGCTGAACTACCCGAACAATCCCACCGGTGCGGTCGCATCGCCGGAGTTCTTCGAGCGCGTGGTGGATTACGCCCGCCGCCACGACATCGTCGTGCTGCACGACCTCGCCTATGCCGATGTCGCCTTCGATGGCTACCGCCCGGTGAGCTTTCTGGAGACACCCGGCGCGAAAGAGGTGGGGGTCGAGTTCAACTCGCTCTCCAAGTCCTACAACATGACCGGCTGGCGTGTTGGTATGGCCGTGGGTAATGCCGTTGCGATCGATGCGCTGACGCGGGTCAAGTCCAACCTGGACTCCGGTATCCCCCAGGCGATTCAGCAGATGGCGATCGCGGCGCTCACCGGTCCGCAGGACGTGATTGACGACCACAACGCGATCTATCGGCGGCGGCGCGACCGTATCGTCGAGGTGCTGCGCGGCCTCGGTCTCGGCGTCGAGGCGCCGAAGGCGAGCCTGTACGTCTGGGCGAGGCTGCCCGACGGTGAGACCTCGATCGAGTTCGCCGGCCGGTTGCTCGACGACACCGGCGTCGTCGTGACGCCCGGCATCGGCTACGGCGCCCACGGTGAGGGGTACATCCGCCTGTCTGTGACGACACCCGATGACCGGGTGGATGAAGGCCTGAAGCGGCTGTCATCGTGGCACGGTGTTGGTGCGCGGGCATGAACCACCCGAAGAGAATCAGTGAACAGGCGGATTGAAAGACATCGGGCATCCAGCTAGGATGCTTTGACCCGCAGGAGATTGGAGCCGCTCAGACGCGGCTGGGTAAGACCGGGAGGTATCATTGCCCCTATCACGAACACGCGCCCGCGAGCGGATGCATGAGACGAGGCCTGCCGCCGAGCGCGCCTATCTCGTCGCCGTCGAACCGAAGCGGGCCGCCGGCTGGACGACGCAGAGCTCCTTGGATGAACTCGCCCAACTCGCCGAGACCGCCAAGGCCCAGGTCGTCGGCCGCACACTGCAGAAGCTGGACCGGCCGAGTCCTGCTTCATATATCGGCAAGGGCAAACTGGAAGAGATCGTCGCACTGCGCCAGGAGCTTCCCTACGATGTCGTCATTTTCGACGACGAGCTCAGCCCCTCGCAGCAGCGCAACCTCGAGGATGCGCTCGCGACCAAGGTGATCGACCGCACCGCGTTGATCCTCGACATTTTCGCGGGGCGAGCGCACACGCGTGAGGGCCAGCTCCAGGTCGAACTGGCGCAGCATGAGTATCTGCTGCCGCGTCTGGCCGGGCAGTGGTCCCACCTCGAACGGCTCGGCGGCGGCATCGGCACGCGCGGTCCCGGCGAGTCACAGCTTGAGACGGACCGGCGGTTGATCCGCCGACGCATCGCCAGATTACGCGACCAGATCGAAGAGGTACGGCGCCATCGCCAGCTGTACCGCCGCCGTCGGGCGAAGCAGGGGGTTAGCGTCGTCGCCCTGGTCGGTTACACCAACGCCGGCAAGAGCACGCTGATGAACACGCTCTCCGGCGCCGGCGTGCTGGCCGAGGACCGGCTCTTCGCCACGCTCGACCCGATCACCCGCCGCGTCGAGATGCCGAGCGGTGACTACTTTTTGCTGACCGATACAGTCGGTTTCATCCAGAAGCTGCCGACGCAGCTGGTCGCCGCGTTCCGGGCGACATTGGAGGAGTTGTCCGACGCCGACCTGTTGCTACACGTGGTCGACATCACCCATCCGAACGCTGCCGAGCAGGCGCAGACCGTCGAGGAGACGCTGGCGGAGCTGGACGTCGCCAACAAGCCGCGCCTGACACTGCTCAACAAGATTGACCTCTTGGAGACACCAGACGGCCGCGGTGTCGGCTCGCTCCAAGACCTCGACGAGCTTCGTCTCGAACTGGCGCGAACCCGTCCCGACGCGCTGCTCATCTCCGGCGAGCGCGGCTGGGGGCTGGACGTGCTGCTCATGCGGATCGACGATGCGTTGCATGATCCGGCGACGATTGCCCGGGGCCGCGCCGACGACGAAGCGCTGCTCCGCCGCGTGCAGACGCCACTGCCACGGGTGTCCGCGGGGTAGGGCGACGGGCCGGCGGTCAAGCTTGCGAATCGGGACAGACGCGGGCCGCCGTTGCCGATCCAGAGTCTGCCGGCGGGTCGGGTGATGGCAGCAGCGGTACGAGCCGGCTGAGCATGTCGAGCCGGTTGCTCGTAATGCCATCGACGCCCCAGGCAAGGAGTTGGCGTGCCCGCTGCTCCGAATCAATGGTCCAGGCGAAGATCGTGGCGCCGGCGGCTTTGAGCGCATCGACGGTCGCGGGCGTCAGCAAGCCGTGAAAGCAGGAGATTGCCGGCGGCGCGGAGCCGTCGCGCCGCCGTGCAAGGTACGCATCGAGGTGCTTCGTCCGTTCCAGCGTGAAGAATACCCGGGTGCGGGGATCGAGCGCCCGCGCCCGGTCTAGTGACGCCCAGTTCTTGCCGCAGAGCGCCGTCCGGTTGAAGGCGTTTCGGCGGCGGAGCACGCTGACGAGTGCATCAGGGAGCCTTTGACCACGGCCCTTGAGATCGATCAACACGCAGGTGGGTGTGCCCTGCGTCGCGTCGAGCAGCGAATCGAGAACGATCTCCGGCGCCAGCATCAGCGATACCGATCGCCTGCTATACATAATGGGAAGTCGCCAGAGCGACCGATCGTGACGGGCTACCAGCCGTCCGTAGTGCAGCCAGATGTCCGTTTCGATCCAATCGACTCCGGCGGCCAGCGCACGACGGAGGAGCGGCTGGCTGTTGCCCCCTCGGTGAGCGATCCGTATCGGCCGGCGGCCGTCTGGACTCATCGCCGCGGTCGATGCGATGGCCGGTTGACTGCGCAGATAGTCCGAAAGGTATCCATGCTATCCAGGCGAGACGAAGCGGTCGACACCGTTCGTTTAGAACCGTTACCCGCGGGAACCCGCCTTCGAGGCCGAGGCGCCGCCCGCCCCGATCTTGAACATCTTCGTCCCACAGACCGGGCAGATGCCCTGTGTGGCCGGCTTGCCGTTCTTCATCGTGATCTGCTTCTCGTCCTTCATCTCGCGCTTGGTGCGGCACTTGAGGCAATAGGCTTCCATTCAGGTCGCTCCGCCATCCGAAGTCGCCGGAGATTTCCCCGACGCGGGTTCTACTATACCGGTCCGCTCCCGCTTTGGGTACGCCTTCTGGGTGAGTCTCAGCGAATCCGCGCCCGTCCTATGATGTGCTCAGCGCCCCTGAAGGATCTTCTCCACCCGCCACCTCTCGTGAGTGCCACGCCAGCAGATCACGCCCAGAAAGGTACCGTCAAAAGCATAGACACGCGCGCGTGTTCCTTCGCCGGTGGTAGGGGCGGGCGCGTCCGGCGCAACGCCGAATTGCAGGCGTTCGCTCGCGCGCTCGTCCAGAATCAATGCCGGCCGGTCGATCAGCGGCTGATCGACCGGTAGCACGCGGGCGGGCCACGAACCGTCGTTCAGGGCGCGCTCGAAGTTCTCGATCGTGACTGCCTGGCAGAGCGTGAATCCGCCGGTCATCGTCCGGCGCAGTGCGATCAGATGGGCACCGCAGCCCAGGCGTTGCCCGAGGTCGTGGGCGAGGCTGCGAATGTAGGTGCCTTTCGTGCAGGTCACGCGAAAGCTCACTCGAGGCAGATCGACTTCGGTGACCTCTACCTCACGGATCGTGACCGTTCGGCTCGGTGGCGCAACTGCTTTACCGGCGCGGGCGAGGCGATGCAATGGCACGCCGCCCTGCTTAATCGCGCTGTAGATCGGCGGGTGCTGTTCGATCGTACCCAGGAACTCAGCGAACGTGCGCCGGGCCATTACTTCGGACACCCTGGACCAGTCCCGCTGTTCGAGCATTCTGCCATCGCTGTCATAGGTGTCGGTGACAGCGCCGAGTACCAATGTGCCGGCATACTGCTTTTCGGCGTCGCTGACATATTCCAGCACCCGTGTGCCGCGGCCGATGCCCATCGGCAGCACGCCGGTCGCGAGGGGGTCGAGTGTGCCGGCATGTCCGATTCGGCGGATACCGGTCAGGCGGCGCAATCGTCCGACCACGTCATGTGAGGTCCAGCCGGCCGGCTTATCGATGATCAGCAGTCCGTCGAGGTCAAGTGGTTGGGCCGGCATCGAGGTTAGCCTGCCTCGCCCCGGTGCAATCGACCGCGGGTGGCCTCGTCCAGCGGTTGCCAGGGAAAGCGGTGGCGCTCGTCCCATGGGTCATACGCCGCGACCGCGACCTGCTGGTAGAAGCGGCTGTCCACGTACCGCAGCCGTCCATGGTCCTGGAGGCCGTCGACAAGCCGGGGCATCAGGTGGATGTCCCAGGCAGACGCATACCCGTGCTTTGACCAGATGAACGAACGGTCTGACACGGGATCGAAGACGGACCAATGTCCCCGGACATAGAGCTCCGTCACCGTGTGTCGCTGTCTGCCGTCATCGCCGGCGAGCACAACGATGCGACCCGGCACGCCGGCGAGGGTCGCGAGCGTGACAAGCACGCGTGCCAGTTCGATCGCCAGCGGCGTGCCCTTGCGAATGACCTCCTCCTCGGTGCCGCCCCGAAGGAAGGTGCTGTAGTCCTGCCAGAAGCCCGCACGGGTCGAGGCGCCGCCTTTGGGAAAAGCGCGGGGAATGCCGGCCACCCAGCGGCGCAGCGCCGTCGCCCGCTGGAAATCGTCCACCATCCCCGCCGTGAGCTCGGCGACGATCTCCTCCAGCCACGGACGGGGCGTACGGCGCGGTGCTCCGGAGGCGGGCGCTAGATAGACGGCCGATTCATTGTGAGGGTTCAACCAGACCAGCGATTCGACCAGGTTCCGGTCGACGCTCCCGGCCGGCAGCGCTGCCTCACCTGAACCGTCCGACTGCGGGATTGATGGAGGGTCAATCGCCGTCATTGGCCTCACGCCCCTCCCGCTCGCGAGCAAGCTCGTCGAGCATCGCACCCATGCGGACGCCGCGCTCGATCGAGGTATCCCGCCTGAAGTTGATCTCGGGAACGTGATGCATCGTGTTCAGGCGGTGACTGAGCTCGCGACGGAGGAAATTGCGGGCGGCGTTCATCCCCGCGAGCGTGTTCTCGGCTTCATCGTCGGTGCCGAGGACGCTGACGAACACCTTCGCGTGGCGCAGATCTCCTGACACCTCCACATCGGTGATACTCCAGATCGAATCAAGCCGCGGATCTTTCGCCTCACGCCGCAGCAGCGAGTCAAGCTCCTGGCGAAGCAGGTCGTTCACGCGCTCCGTGCGACGTTTCATGTGGCTCACTCCGTTCGCCGGGCAGTGGGCAGTGGGCAGTGGTGAGACGAACCGCCCGACTGCCCACTGCCCATTGCCCTCGTCAGCTTTGGCGCTCTTGGTGGTAGAACTCGAAAGTATCGCCGATGGCGAAGTCGTCGAAGCCTTCGAGGGTGATGCCGCATTCGTAGCCGGACTCGACCTCGCGGACGTCGTCCTTGAACCGCTTGAGGGCGGCGACGCGGCCGGTGAAGAGCAGCTCGCCGCGACGGCTGAGGCGTACCTGCGAATTGCGGGTGACGTGACCGTCCGTGACATAGCTGCCGGCGATGTTGCCGATCCGGGAGATTTTGATGATCTGGCGGACCTCGGCATGGCCGTCGATCACCTCGACGTAGACCGGCTCGAGCATGCCGGTGAGGGCGCGCTCGACATCTTCGACGAGATTGTAGATCACGTCGTAGAAGCGGACATCGACGCCTTCGAGGTCCGCCATCCGACGGGCGCCGTCGCCGGGGCGGACGTTGAAGCCGATGATGATCGCCTTCGATGCGACGGCGAGGTTGACATCGTTCTCGGTGATCGCGCCGGCGGCCGAGTGGATCAGCTTGACCCGCACCTGCTCGTTGGACAGGCGTTCCAATGAAGACCGGATCGGATCGATGCTGCCGTGAACATCGGTCTTGAGAATGATGTTCAGTTCCTTGAGCTTGCCGGCGGTGATCTCACCAAAGATCGTATCGAGCGACACGGACGTGCGCTGCGCCGCCCGCTCGGCCTGGCGCTCGCGGAGGCGTGCCTCGACGGCGGCCCGCGCCGTCTTCTCGTCGCGGACGATCGTGAGGATGTCGCCGGCGGCGGGGACGTTGCTCAGGCCGAGCACGCGGGCCGGTTGGGCCGGCGCGGCCGACTTCAAACGGCGGCCGGTATCGTCGAACATCGCCTTGATGCGGCCGTAGGTGTCGCCGACGATCACGCTGTCGCCGGTGTTGAGCGTGCCGGTCTGCACCAGGATCGTGGCGAGCGGGCCGCGGTTGCGATCCATCTCCGCCTCGATCACCACGCCTTCGGCCGGCCGATCGGGATTCGCCTTCAGCTCCAAGACGTCCGCGACCAGGAGCAGGGTCGTCAGCAGGTCGTCGAGACCCTCGCGGGTCCGGGCCGAGACGAGCACGGCCGGGACATTGCCGCCGTACTCCTCGATCGAGACGTCGTTCTGGAACAGTTCCTGCTTGACGCGGTCGGGATTGGCGCCGGGGAGGTCGATCTTATTGATCGCCACCACGATCTCGACACCGGCGGCCTTGGCGTGGGCGATCGCCTCGCGCGTGGTCGGCATGACGCCGTCGTCGGCGGCGACGACGAGAATGGCGATATCGGTCGCCTGGGCGCCGCGCGCCCGCATCGAGGTAAACGCCTCGTGACCGGGCGTATCGAGGAACGTGATCGTGCGCGGTTCGCCCGACTCGGGGTCGGGCACCTGCACCTGATAGGCGCCGATGTGCTGGGTGATGCCACCGGCCTCGCTCTCCGAGACCTTGCTGCTGCGGATCGCGTCGAGCAGGCTGGTCTTACCGTGGTCGACGTGACCCATCACGGTGACGATCGGCGGGCGTGGCTGCAGCTTGGACGGGTCGTCCTCGGTGAAGATGCGCCGCGTGGTGACGCCGTCGGGCGATGGGCCGGCAGCTTCTGGTTCGACCTGGATTTCCAGGGGTTCGAAGCCGAAGTCCGAGGCGACGATCGCGGCGGTGTCGAAGTCGATCACCTGGTTGATCGCGGCCATTACCCCGTTCTTCATCAGCTCTTTGATGACATCGACCGGCGTGACGCCGAGGATCTCGGACAGATCCTTGACGCTGAGCGCGCGGGGAATCTCGACCGGTCCGGTTACCGTGGTTGCCATTGCAATGACCTCCTCGTGTGGAGGCCGTTCCATCGGGCGAAGGAGTCGCCGACAGAGACCTCAGGATCAAGTAAGAGCGTGTCTTGTGGTCCGCGACGGGGGTCGCGGATCATCCGACTCGATCACCGACGAGCATGGCGTACCGCGTTGCGGCACCCACGCCGAACGGTGGGTGAATCGGTCTAGTTTGCGTCGTCCGGCACAAGTGACGCGCCGAATTCGGCGAGCGCCTGCCGGTCCTGCTCCGATAGGGTCACGCGCAACGACTGTGCCAGCCGACCGCGTTTCAGGGCCACCTCCCAACACGAGGGCGATGCACACAGATAGGCTCCCCGACCGTTCGCCTTGCCGGTCGGGTCGACCACGACGTGGCCGTCGGCCTGCCGCACGACCCGCACAAAACCACGCTTGGCCGCCGTCGTGCGGCAGCCGACGCAGGTGCGCTGAGGGACGTGTCGCGGCCGGCCGGGCCGCCGTTGTGGGGCCGCGGCGGCGCGCTCTGGCATGGCCATTGCTTCCTCCGCGATCACGCCGCCCTGGCTGCACCGGGGCGGCGCGGGAAACGGGACGACCCACGTCGGTTCCTATCTAGACCGGCTTCTTCACCATCAAGGCACCAAGACACCACGATTCATCGGGACTTGGGGTCTTGGCGCCTTGATGGTGAAAACCTCCCGCTAGCGGAATCGAGCCGCGTACTCCGCGTATGGATCGTCGTCGTCCTCTTCTTCTTCAGCCGGGCGCCGCCGTCGGCCACCGGAGCGGGCGCGACGTGCGGCCGCGGCTGCTTCATCTTCGGCGTCATCACGCCGGCCGTCCGGGCGCCGGCGTCCGCGAGAGTCGGCGGCAACGGCCGGCCGGGCGGCGGGCACCACTTCCTCGGCGAACCGGATGCCGGAGCGTCCGGGCGTCGCGGCCGCAATGGCGGCGACCGGCTCCGGTTCCGGCTCGGCGATCGGCGCCTCGACCTCGACTGCTTCCGGCAGCGCCTCGACCGGCTCGGTCTCGACGGCCTCGGCCGCAACCAGCGGCTCGACCTCTTCTTCCACCTCCACCGCGGGCGCCTGCCGGATGGCGGCGATCTCCTCCGGTGTGGGCAGCGGCGTGCTGAACACGGTGGCAGCGGCAGCCGCCTCGAGCGATTCCGGCGCCCCCTCTTCCTGCTGCATCGCCATCGACTCGGACTTGATGTCGATCCGCCAGCCGGTCAGCTTGGCCGCCAACCGGGCGTTCTGACCTTCTTTGCCGATCGCCAACGAGAGCTGCTGGTCGGGGACGACCACGGTCGCCGTATTCGTCTCTTCGTCGGTCTCGACGCTGACGACGCGGGCGGGGCTGAGGGCGTGGGCGACGAAGCGGTTGGGGTCGGGATCCCACTGGACGACGTCGATCCGCTCGCCGCCCAGCTCGTTGACCACGTTCTGGATGCGGATACCGCGGAGGCCGACGCAGGCGCCGACCGGGTCGATGCCATCCTGGCGCGACCAGACGGCGACCTTGCTGCGGAAGCCCGGTTCGCGGGCGATCGACTTGATCTCGACCGTGCCGCGATGGATCTCCGGCACTTCCAGCTCGAAGAGGCGGCGGATCAGGTCGCGGTTGGCGCGGGAGACGATCACCTGCGGTCCCTTGACCGCCTTCTCGACGCGGAGGAGGAGTACCTTGAGACGCTGTGCGGCGCGATAGTGTTCGACGCGCACCTGCTCGCTGGCGGGCAGCAGCGCCTCGGTCTTGCCCAGGTCGAGGATGACGTTGCGTCCCTCCATCCGCTGGACGACGCCGGAGATGATGTCGCCTTCCTTGCCGGAGTATTCGTTGAAGACGACCTCGCGCTCGGCCTCGCGGAGGCGCTGGAGGACGACCTGCTTGGCCGTCTGCGCCTGGATGCGGCCGGGGGTGCGGATCTCGATCTCGGTGGCGACGGTTTCGCCGAGCTGGGCGTCTGGTTGGATCCGGCGCGCATCCTTGAGCAGGATCTCCTCGTCCGGGTTCTCGACGACTTCGACGATGTTCCGGTGGGAGAAGACGCGCATCATCCCGGTTTCCTGGTTGATCTTGACGGAAACCGTAGCGCCGGGGACATTGTCCTTCTTATAGGCGGAGGCGAGCGCCGCCTCGACCGCCGCGAAGACATCTTCCCGCGGCAGGTTCTTCTCCGCGGCGAGTTGCGTAATCGCGATCAGGAAATCGCTTTTCATTCCTTTGAAGAACCTCCGGGCGCCGGGCGCCGACTGTCTCCGTTCCAACAAAAAAGTGGGCGGAAGCCCACTTCGTTCGTCTACCGCCTCAGTCACGGTTATGATAGCACGCCGGGCCGCGACCGTAAAGAACGAGCGCCGACGTGCGACGGGGCGGGACGGTCGATTGAGTGGGACGCTTCGTGTTCTGCGCTTTCGAATCTGGAAACCTTGATTGTTCGCCTCCGGTAGATTCGGCGAGTTTGATTGTTCGCTCGATCGTTCGGAGTGGTGCCTCTCCGTAGCGGCGATAACGGGCAGTGGGACACGTGACCTTGATCAGGACGGCATCCTCGCTAGCACGATCGACGATTAGAACATGCGTTTCGACGAGTATGGAACGCCTGGCGGCAGAGCGTCAACGCGGGTGTGACCAACCGATGGATCGACGTGAACCGGGCGGTCGATGCCGAGAACGAGGCACGAAGCTGCCGGCTCAGATCGCGGCAGCGCCTGATCATGAGCAGAGATCGATTTGGAGACGACTTGGGAGACGGTCGGGCTGAGTGCTCCACTCAGGCGAAGAAGGCCGAGGACTCAGTCGCACACATTGGATGACCGGCCGCACGCTCATCCGCGCACCGGTCGCACGCTTCGGGGGCTGGTGACGGTGCGGATGCGGTGGTGAGCAGCACCAGCCATCGGACCGGCAGCTCACCGCTGCCGGCGGGACGCCACCACTCGATGTAGGCAATCGGGTCGGCGATGGGGTCGGGGCGGTGGTCGATGACCAAGTACCACTCGTCACCGACGGCCAAGCTCTGGATGGGAATCTCGTCGATGAACCCGACGATGGGTCCCGCTACCGCGGACGCCGCCCCCACCGTCGCGTGGCAGAAGGTGAAGTCGAGTGGTCCGATTCGGCCGTGATACATCACTCCGCTCCTTGTGGCGCCCGTCCCCGCGCGGCACCCGGGCACCGGCGCGGCCGCCGCTCGGTCGCGCCTTGGAGGTCGTCCGTGGGCGTCGATCGTCAACTCGACGATACTGCCCTAAGGTCAACGGTTGATTAACAATCGGCACCGACCGCGGCACGCCGCGGGCCGGATACGCTCGCCAGCCGATGGAAGGTCACCACTGTCGCGCTGCCACCTGGATGTGGGCGACCTCCCAGCCCGCGCGCCGCCACGCGGTCTGGTGTCGAGCGTGGGGTACGCCGCTCTGTGTGGTCAGGACTGGCCGGTACTTGACCAGGCACCGGCGCGGGACGCGCGTGCAGGTCATCTACTCGATGGGGACCGTGCAGATGGTACGCCACGGCGAATGGCGGCTGGGGCGGCGCCTTATTGAACCGAGGAACCTCGAAGCACTCATATCTCGGCTGGTCATTACGACCGAGTCCAGGAAGGAAATGACCGTCCACCGGTATCGCAGCGCGCTCCATCGATGGACGGTCGGGCGTGACTGGCCGGGATGCTGCCGGTCAGATACTGACGTCGGGAAGAGGCACGATGCCGATGGTGGGCGGCTTCATCGCGGCCAGCACCTGGTACGGGGGCGGGAGCTTCATGGCGCGGAACGCTGGCGTGCGGAAACTGGTGTCAGGAAGAGGCACGATACCGTTCAACATGACGAAACCTCCTCGGGTGTGTCGTCGGCGCTCCTACCGAACGCCGTTCTCCTTGATGGCAATCTGGCTGCCCACCGCTGGGACCGCAATGCCAGCACCGCCAACGGGGGGCATGAATTGGAACACGCCGAGCGGACCGTCCAGGCTCAGCACCGCCGCCCCTTTGATGTTCGACCGGGTGGTATTCAGCAAGCCGAAGCCGACGGTGTCATCGACCGGTTGGTCGCGCTCGTTCGCCATGGGGCCGCTCGCCACGAAGCCGGCGACGTCGGCTCCGGTTGGCGCTGCCGTCGCGAACGACGGCGTGAAGCCACCACCGAGGACGAAGGGGCTCACGACGCCGTTGCCATGCTTGATGTTCGATCGGGTGGTGTTGATGCCGGCGAAGCCGGCGGTGTCGTCCGTGCTGGGGTGGTCGGCGGCTGCCGCGCGGGGCGTCTGAGGCTCACGGGTATTGGTCATGGTGGTGCTCCTCGTAGTGCTGATCACACGCTCGCTGCTGTTGCTGGACGGTTCCTCCTTGGCCCCGATTGAGTGGTGTCGTGCATCCAGCATGCCGGTGCACGGCGCGCCGCACGAGGGCAGCACGCTGACAGGTGCCTGACAGGGCGGCGGGTGTGATCTTGATCACATCGAGCTGTCGCATCGGAAATCGACATGGTACTCCCAGCAACCGGGTCTCTGGCCGGCACGCGCCGGACTTTCTCAACGCGCTTCGCCGACACGGGAGAGAGTGGAGCTAGACGGCGTCCTCGTGGTTGGGGTATTGCACGGCCATACGGTGAAGGGCGGATGCCCATACTGCACCCATGATCGCGCCCGCTGCTCCGACCGTGCTGCTGTTCGGTGGCCCGATGCTCTTTTTGCTCGCCCAGGCTCGGTACTTGTGGGTCGTGGTTCAGGTCCGGCCGCGCCTGAGCCCGATCGACAGTGCCGCCCTCCTGCTCGTCGGATTGGCCGCCGTGGTGGTACCACCATGTGTCGCGCTCATCCTGGCCGGGGCGAGTCTCACGACATTGGCCCTCCTCGACCAACCTTAACGACCGACGGCAGGGCCGTTATTGCGGCGGGTGCTCGTGCGACGTCTGGTCGGGCACGCCGTAGCGGAGGCCGTCGATGACGAGGTCGAGCATGCGGCCGACGGTGTCCCGCCACTGGGGACCGTCGGGCAGGTACCAGATGCCGTTGATCACGCGCATCACGTCGTCGGGGGTGACATCGGCGCGGAGGGTGCCGGCGGCGGCGCCGGCGTCGAGGAGCAGGCGGAGGGCACCGAGGATGCGCGCGCGGGTGGCGGCGAACAGGGGGGTATCGGAGGCGACAGCGGAGCGGAGGGCGTCGCCCATGCCGCGCTTGGTGGCGATGTAGTCGGCGAAGCGCGCCGCCCACGCCCGCAGGGCCGCGTCGGCGGGTTGCGTGGCAACGAGGTCGGCGGCCGCCGCGCACAGCGCATCGACCTCATGCTGGTAGGCCGCGACGACGAGCGCGTCGCGGCTGGGGAAGTGGCGGTACAGCGTGCCGATGCCGACGCCGGCGCGCGCCGCGACGGTTTCCAGCGCGACGTCCTCGCCGTGCTCGGCGAACGCGGCGGTGGCGGCAACGAGGAGTTTGTCGCGATTGCGCTGGGCGTCGGCGCGCAGTGGCCGAACATCGACCGTCACGATCACCACCTCCGTGGGGTTGACAAATCGGAGGTTCCTCCGGTTATACTGTTATCAGAAACGGAGTTCCCTCCGTTTCATCATACCACGGCCCGAGCTCAGGCGACTACCACGCGTTGCGACCCTTCAGACATTCACCGACCTGCAGCTCGCCGGCAACCGGAGGTCAGCCATGATGCATGCATTGCTCATGCCGTACCACACCCAGATTGCGGAAGGAGACGCCCCGATGACCACATGGACAATCGACGAGCCGATCACGATCGAGAAAGCGGACGCATTGGAGATTTCATCGCTCCGAGCGGACGAGCCATCTCACATCCACATCCCCCGGCCGAGCCGCGTCCTGCGTCCCGCTGTCGAGGTCGCTCCCCTCGAGTGGTCCGCCCCTCGCGAGCCGATCTCCACCGGCAGGATCGCTGCGGATTGAGTCGTTCGCAGGCGGTTGATCGCCTGCGCGCACGTCGCGGTTCACACCGATGTGCACTCGCCCCGGTCACTGAATATAATACGTGTATACGTATGCGGGAGGCGAGGCCGGCAGATGCAGCGCAAGCTAACGATTACCGTGTCGGACGAGGTATATCGCGGGCTACATCATCATATTGGCCGTGGTGAGATCAGCCGTTTCATCGAGACGCTCGTGCGGCCGCATGTGGTGACCGACCGTGACTTGGAAGATGAATATCGAGATGCGGCCGCCGATGAAGGAGCGGAGCGGGAGGCGTTGGCGTGGATCGAGAGTGATGTCGATGAAGGTCTGGTGTAGTGCGTCGGGGCGATGTGTATTGGGTGGACTTTGATCCGGCGCGTGGCGGTGAGACTACGAAGCGGCGACCGGCGGTGATCGTGAGTAACGATGCGGCGGTTCGGGCGCAGAACCGCGTGCAGGTGATTCCGCTGACGACGAACGTGAGCCGGGTGTTCCGCTGGGAGGCGCTGGTGCATCTCGGCGCCGTGCCACACAAGGCGCTGGCCGATCAGATCCGGACGGTGGCGAAAGAGCGGCTGCAGGAGTGCGTCGGTTCGCTGCCGGCGACGGAGTTGCTTGCGGTCGAACGGGCGATCCGGGTCCAGCTCGGTCTGCCCTGACGCGACACGTTCACGAATCGCGGAGGAGGGCGCGGAAGCCGGCCTGGATAAAATGCTGGTCGTAACTGAGGGCGTCGGTGATGCCGCGGTCGTGCATGACGACGAACGAGACGCAGTCGGTCAGGCCCCATTCTTTATCGGCACGGGACTCGTAGAACGCGAGCGTGCGCTGGAACAGGTCAGGTGTAAGAGAGACGACATTGATGTTCGGGTTCTGCCTGATCCGGGCTATCAACGCCACGCCGAATTGACGCAAGGGTGGACGGGCGAGGGCGTCTCCGACTTCGAGAAGCACAGCGTCGGTGGTGACCTGGCGGCGTTGCAGGCCGGTGGCGAGGCGCCGCGCCCGGGCGTGCAGCGCATCGCGGACGTTGACGATTGCGATGAAGTAGCCGCTATCGACGAACTGCTCGTCGGAGGTCATCGTTTGGGCGCACCGTGGAGGTAGTGGTCCATTTGCGCGGAGAGGTCCGGTGGCAGGTCGAGCTCTTGTGCGAGTTCGAGCAGATCGTCGAAGACGCCAGGCGCGGGCGCGGGTTGCTCCTCCAGCGCCGGTTCCTCGATCGAGATGCGATAGCGCGTGTGGGGGGCGAGGTCGATCGGTTCCTCCGGACGCAGGACTTCACCATCGAAGACAACGGTCAAGACTCGGGTCATTGCCATCCCTGCCAACGAAGCTGTGATCAGGATACCGCACGGTGCTCACGGCTCGCGGAGGAGGGCACGGAAACCGGCCGGACGAAGTGCTGATCGGCGGCGAGGGCGTCGGTGATGCCGCGGTCCTGCATGACGACGAAGGACGTGCAGTCAGTCAGCCCCCATTCCTTGTTCGGTCGAGTGTCGTAGAGATCTGCTGCTCGTGAGAGGAGAGCAGTGGTAATCGGGATGACCTCATATAGCGACTCAGTGCGAATCTGCTTGAGTAGCTCGCGACCAAGTGTGCGCCACCGAGCCGGGCGAGGGGTCGCCGATCTCCAACAGAATTGCCTCAGTGGTCACGAAGGAGCCGCGCAGTGTGGCGTTGAGGACACGGGCGCGGGCGTGGAACTCGTCATCGCGATTGACCAGTGCGATCCAGAAGCCGGTATCGACGAACCACACAAAGGGATTCATCGCTTGGGCGTTCCATAGAGGTTCGGAGAACGGGCAGGGGTAGCCCGCTCATGGGTGCAGGATGCTCCATTGCCGCGACGACGACAATTCCCGTGCATGTGATTCACACTCATATATCCTGACTTGACGGAAAGAAACCGAATCGTTACTATTCGGCCAATTGTGTTCGGTCAGTGGAGTGACGCGGGCACGGAGAATAGCGCCTATGTCGCTTCGTCTGCGGACGGGGCCGCCGCGCCGGTATCACGCCTTCGATCGGGTGGCGGGCATTGGACTAGCCCTCGCCGCGGTCGTCGGATTGGGTTTCGGCGCGACGCGATGTCTGGGGGGCGATGGCGGCACACCGGACCTCGTCCGGATCGAGCAGCTGGATGGCGTGGCGGCGGAGGCGCTGCTGCCGCCCCGGCCCAAGCCCTTCCTCGACAAGCACCGGATCGTTGCCTACTACGGCAACCCACTCGCCCCGCAGATGGGGATTCTCGGCGAGTATGAGCCGGAGGAGGTCATCCGCCGGCTGCGGGCGCAGGCCGATGTCTATCAGCGACTCAGCACCGACCGGACGGTCGTCCCCGCGATCCATCTGATCTATGCCGTCGCCCAGGAAGCGCCGGGTGCGGAAGGCATCTATCTCGGGCGGATGGAAGACGCGATGATCGAGGAGTGGGTGCGGCTCACCCATGAGAACGGGTTGCTCCTCTTTCTCGATATTCAGTTCGGCCGCAGCACGATCGACCGCGAGTTTCCGCACGTTGCGCCCTTTCTCAAGCATCCGCATGTGCATCTTGCATTGGACCCGGAGTTTGCCTGGAAAGCGGATCAGTACCCACTGATCGATATCGGTCAGATCGACGCGGCGACCGTGAACCGCGCGCAGGATCTGCTGGAGCGGTTGGCGATCGAACATCGCCTGCCGAACAAGATCCTCG
>JBFXAN010000092.1:0-24122 GCA_050184225.1 Dehalococcoidia bacterium
CAGTGCAGCCCGACGGGCTCATCGTGGGCAACGAGTATTACCTTCGCCACAACACGCTTGCCGGCGCGCAGTATCTCGCGCGCGCGATTGCAGAGGTCAGGCGCCGTACTGCCGACAAGCGGATTCCGATTATGACCGGGGAAAATGTCAACGTCATCTTTGAGTACCCTGAGGGCATGCCGGATGCAATCGAGCCGATCAAGATCAAAGACGACTATCGGGCCGTGGTAGACAGCGTTGATATCTTGCTCGTGCACATCTATCCGTTCTGGAACCAGCTGCCGGTCGATGGCGCTGCGGCGTTCACCGTGGACCGGTACAAGGCGATCCAGCGCTTTATCGAACGCGAGTATCCTGGTGGAAATAAGCGTGTTGTCCTTGGTGAAGCTGGTTGGCCGTCAAGTGGTGCGCCATACGGAGCGGCAGTACCAAGCCCCGCTAACCAGCAGCGCTATCTGCGTGAGTTCCTCGCTCTGGCAGAAGTTGAAGGGGTAGACTATTTCCACTTCCAGATGAGTGACGAGCTTTGGAAGACCGATGAACCTGGCCGTGTCGGCCAGCGGTGGGGTTATACGTTTGCTGACCGCACCGCGAAGTATAATCACTTCGGCGTGCTGATCCCCACGGCGGCTCTTCCCAACCTCGACCTCGTGCCGGACGCGGACGGCGTCCTCCCTCTCGCGGACGAGTCCGGCCTCCGGTTCGAGGCGGCAGCGGAGTGGCCCGGCAAGACCCATGTCGAACATATCCATGGTAGGCAGGCCCCGCCGCAGTTCGTGCCCTCGGGTTTCATCGGCGATATCAACAACGTCAGTGTGTTCGAATGCGACCGCTCTGGCCCGCACAGCGGGGAGTTGTCCATCCGGGCAACGTTCCAAGCCGGCGGGCCGCGTGGCTGGGCCGGCGTGTACTGGCAGTATCCCGAGCATAATTGGGGCGACAAGGCGGACGGGCTGAACCTGAGCTGGGCGACGAAGTTGACGTTCTGGGCGAGAGGTGAGCGAGGCGGTGAGCGTGTACGGTTCTTCGTCGGCGGCATCGGCGGCGCCGGCAGCCCGTATCCGGACTCGGTTCGTCCGGAAGTCTCGACCGGCTTCGTGCGGCTTGAACCCACCTGGCGGCAGTACACCCTCAACCTGCGCGGGCAGGACCTGAGCCACATGGTGGGCGGCTTCGGCTGGACAACGGACAGCTGCGCCAATCCGAGTGGGGCGACGTTCTTCCTCGATGACATCGTCTACGAGTTTGACCCGGATCTGCCCCTCCCCGCTGGGCACGGCCCCAGGCTGCCGGTGTACACGGATGCGGCGGCGCCGGACAATCACTTCACGCCCAGTGGCTGGATGGGTGGCGTCACGTTTCCTGGGGCGGCGACCCTGACGGAATGTTGGACAGACAACCCCCACAGCGGCACGACGGCGATCAGGATTACTTATGATCCGATGAAGGTTCCAGGGAGTTGGGGGCGCATGAATGCCTGGTGGGCTGGCATGTACTGGGTGCACCCGGCGGAGAATTGGGGGGATCGACCAGGTGGGCTTGACCTCACAGGCGCGAAGCGGCTGACGTTCTGGGCAAGGAGCGAACGCGATGGGGAACGGGTCACGTTTATCATCGGTGGCGTCGGGTACGCACGCGGTTGGCTGTGTGGCGGTCAAACTCAACCGTACCCTGATTCCGTCTGTCCGTGGATCGGCCAGACGGAAACGCTATCGACCACATGGCGACGCTACGTTATCGATCTCACCAAACCCTGGTGCGAATTCGATACCTCACCAAGTGCAAGAGCATTCTCTTTGACTCCTATGGACCCGGATCAATGCGCGCGAGATCTGAGTCGTGTCGTCGCTGGATTCGGGTGGTTCATCAACTACGAAGTCGGACTGACCATCGAAGATAAACCCATCTTCTATCTCGATGACATCATGTATGAGTTCGAGTAGGGGACGACTGTCTCGCCGAATGTGGCCGCGGCGTGACCGGGGATGTGGACGGTGGTTTATGGTACGCAGGCTTCGCGTGTGACGGTGTGAACATCTGAGCTGCTCAGCGGCGGGCGGCCATCCCTGATGCCGGGTCTGATGTCCGCATCGGTGAAGCCCGCTTCCAGCGTGACTTCCTTGCCGCAATCACCTGGCTCCCCGAGCGGCACCTTCCGGAAGATCCAGGTGCGGTCCCCAGCGGTTTCGTCGGGGATCGCGACCCAGCGCCGCTTGTTGGGATAATTCACCAGGAGCACAGGTGGGGAAGTCGAGGCCAGATCACCAGTCACGGTCACACGAACAGTAATCTCATGGGGCACTGGCTCTACGTCATCAGGCTCGTGGATGCGGACCTGGGACGGGCCTGTCTTGCCCGAACTGGCGACGACGATCGACGCCAGTTCAGCCACTCCTCTTGGCATGTCTTCGGGAGTGATGCCCTCGAACTCACCGGTCAGGCACCCGTGCTCGAAATAGTCCCGGAACTTCTGCGCCGCCGGACTACCGAATTCCGTGCCGACGACCACAACGGCGTATACCTCGGGGTAGCCTGGAATCCCGAAGAATCCCCACGTTTGCCATGTGCCGTCCTTCATGTGCGTGGGGAGGATTTTGTCTCTCGGCACCCCGCAACCGTCGCTCAGGGCTTGGGGAAAGTAGCGAAGCTCGGTGTCTCCCGGGCTGAGAATCTGACTGAATACCCAGAACTCTTTCCCGCCGGTGTCACCGCGATAGATACCACGAATCTTTGTCGCGGTCCCAGACGGCAGGTCCGTCGCGCACGCGGCCGGCTCTTCGATCTGAACGGTGAGCCCGAGCGAACTCATCCTGTTGAGTGGAGCCCGTTCCAATGCGGGCCGTTCACCGAGCGACGGACAGGCAGTGTACGGGCTGGCCGGGGCGAGGGTGGGTAGTGGGCTGGTGGGCGACGCTGCCTCGATCTGGCGTTGAGGCTTCTTGATCTGCCACTGATTGGTTGACCAGGAGTCGACCGGAGTGATCGCGGCGATGAGGACTAGCGCGACCGCGATCGCGGCATATCTCCAACACGAGCGCTTACCGGGAGTGAAGTATTGGATGAGGGCGTCGAGATATGGGATGGCAAGGATAGAGAACCCGTGCCGCGTCTCAGTACTAATTCTACAACCGGCGTGAACCCCTTTCTCAACAAGTCTGGACCGTAGCTCGGGAAACCGTGTTGGATCACGGCCATTCAATGCTATATCTATATCGCTCCAGTTGCCGAGAGGGGCCAGTATTGTTTTGATTTTAGACATATTATGACCATTATTAAGATCGATAAGTTCATGAGTCTTATAAGTCCAGTGGCCTACGTCAACGATTTGCGGTGCGGTATATCGTTCAATCAACCCACCAGATGCAGCACATATTCTACCAGATTCTTCGATAGATCTGACCCAAGCAGGTACTTTCCTCTTCATTCGTCCTAGTTCACGGCCGGCAGCGATGCTGAAAGCGAGAAAGAGCGGAAGCCCTAGTGACGGGCCGAAGATCTTGGCAGGGCAGCCCAGTATGTCAATTCGGAACGACCAATCTCTAGCACAGTCTAGATAACGTAGCATGTGACCGTACGCCGCGTTAAAACTACCCGTCTGCTGTCCGGCCTGCGGAAACCAACCGCCATTACCTGCAACAAAGGTCGAATTACCTGGTCCCACGTAGACTCCAGACTTACGGTCCTTCTCCAGTTCTGGTATCTCCGGCACGACCTCGGCCACGACGCTACAAACCATCCCCCGACCTTCACCAGGCACAGCGAGCAACGCGTAGATCGTGTGGAGGGCATCTTCCTCTGGTCGGCGCATCTCACCACCGGAGCACGACGGCATAGGCCTGCTTAGCCGGGAACCGCCTGCGCTGGCCTTCTGCTTGAAGGCTTGCTTGAAGGTCACGCACGAAGGCCACGTCGGCACCCGGCAGTGGCGCCTCCAGTCGCACGCCTCTCCCGACGAGGCCGTCAAGCGCCGCCGCTTCAAGAGAAGCGATGACGAGACTCGCCTTCTCAACGACATCGACAACCTCGACCTCAATGGAGCCTGTGGTCGGCAGCAGGTCGTGCGGAGGAATGTCGATCCGGAACACGACGATAGCCGAAGGTTGACCTGTCGCTGTCTCACGTACTTCGACCCAAGGACTGCGTTCCAGGAAGGTTATTGGAATAGCCGCCATTTGGTTTTCCGCCAGCGCGAAATCCCCGGTCTCTCCCGGCGCCGCCGCCGCCTGCATCTCGATCAGGGCGTGACGGGTGCCCTCGCGCCGCCGCGCGAACGTGTCGACGGTACTTACGAGGGCGGCGGCCGCCGCGGTCGCCGGCTGAAACACCTCGTCGGGCACCAGCAGGTCGATCCACTCACGCACGATGTTGAGCTGCTCGAGTTCGCCCTGACATTCCTCGCATGTGTGCAGATGCCGCGCCAGAACGGCGCGCTCACCCGCTCCCAAGCCCCCTTCCAGATAGTGCAGGAGCTCGTCAGTAGACCAGTGCATCGCAGCTCTCCTCCCGCGGCATGCGATCACGCAGGCCCCGCGCAGCGTGCGAGCCGGCCGAGCAGCGCGTTCATCAGCTCCGAATACTGGACGTCGACAAGGTTCTCGGTTCGGTCCAGCAGAATGGCAATTTCCAACGAGGACATGCGCTGAAGTTTGCCACAGAGGATCAGCAGTCGCTGCATGCTCAACGTCCCGCGGATCATCATGTCCGGGAGGATCTCGCTCAGGCAGCGCTTAACCGCCGCCGAGTCGAGATAGACGCGACCATCGCCGCGGCCTCGATGAATGCTGAGCCAGGAGTCGGCCCACGCGTTCTCATCGCCATTGCAGAGGTCCGCGATCTCCTGCGCCATGCGGTCCAGGCTGAGGATCTTGTAGCGCCGGTCCGTCTCCGCCGTGGGATCGGCGGCCATTTCCTCCCTCGGCTTGCCCGGCTGCTGTTTTCGTACCCTTCGGCGACGCTGTTCCTCACGTTCGCGCATGTAGTTTGCTACTTCGGCCACGATCAACTTCTCGAGGAAGCTTTTCGAAGACTTCGTGCCGGGCTTCCAGCGTAACGCCCGCTCATAGCCGCGGCTTGTCAGGACAACGTACATCCGCTGAATGATGTCTTCTTGATGCTCTCCCATTCGGTCGGCCATGAGAAACCGAACAACACTCACGATTGACGGGTGGTAGTGCTCCCAGAAGGCGTCAATACTTCCGAACGGATCAGCGGGGACATGGGCGCGCAGGTGGTCACACAAGTGCGCGAGATAGTGGAGTACCCGCCCGTTGTGTGCGGGTTTGAATGTATCCAGCCGCACCAGCGTCCAGCCGCCGGGTCCGACAGCAGACCGGACGATTGTCTCGGCCATGCGCGTGTAAACCTCGATCAAGCTCTCGAGCTGGTCGGACCGTCCACTCCAGACCGGTTGCGACTCCACCACGCGCGCCGCGACTCGGTCGCGCGCGAATTGCTCAATCTGTGGTTCGAGGCATTCCATCGCGCGACGAACGTGCTCGTTGCGCTCCTTGGTAAGCGTGGTCTTGAGCGTGGTGAGCGCGGCGTCGCCTGCTTCGGCGATCTGAAACAGCCCACCCCCGGCGTGGCGCTGAGCGAGGTCGGGGCACTGCACGATCAGCGTCCTGGTCTCCTCATCGACAGGCGCAGCGCGTCGCGCTCTCCACAGCGCCGATCGAAGGCATTGGCGCCACTCCGCGAGGACCTCCTCCGCTTGCAGATCTTCAAGAGGTTCGTCCTCCCGTTGCGTCCAGCTCCGCTTCTCCGTCTCGAGGTGGAACCAGATATCCGGCCACACCAGCGGGTGGTCGGCGAGGAACGTCCCGAGATTCGCATGAGCGGCGCTTAAGCGGCCTTCCAAATCTGCAACGCTGCTCGCCTCCATCATCGCTTCCCCCTCGAACGCTTCGCCGGGCTCCCAGCCGCGCTCGCACGACCAGAGCGGGGCTGAGGCAGCCGCCGGCTTTTCTCAAATTCTTCCCGATCTTTTCCCCACACAGAGCTAAGTCCACCCGCGATCTGGCGGATGCGAAGTGCGAGGTTCGGCCGACGGTCGTGACGGACCGCCATACCGCCTCGCCATTCGCGGCTGCTGCCGCACACGAAAGGAGGTTGCGGTATGGTGAGCCGTTCCGTCTCGCGGGCTGGTCGGGTGCTCCTGTGCCTCGCGCTGTTCGCGATGGCGCTGGCGAGCCCGATCCCGGGCACGGTCGAGACCACGCACGCCGATGGTGCCGGTAGTTGGGATACACCCTAATCGGGGCTGTAACCCGCAGCTCGGGGTGTGCCACGCCATGGCACACCCCGAATGTGATACCGGCACAACGATAGCTGTGTTCCAGCATCGACCTGCCATTGACGGCCTTCACTGCAAGCCGTCCTTCAGTCCAATAGCGCCCGCACAGCGTAAGCAATTGCCGAGTCCTCTGTCATGTCCTCGCCTGCTCTCCAAGCGTCATCAAGCTCCGTCCGCGACATTCGCCGGTCCAATTCGGTGAGGTTGCGCTCGATCTGCTGGCGGCGGTGGACACTCGGCGACGCGTCGATCGTGCGGCGGATACGCGTCGCCGCCGCCAGCAGACGCGTCGCCCGACCGGTATCGGCGTCTTCGAGCTCCAGATCGGCGATACACTCGAAGACGGACGCGACCCCAGCCGGATCGTTCAGCGCGTGACGGATCACGAGCGACTCGTGAAGCAGGCGCATCGCCGCGATCCGATTGCCGAATCGCCCCTCGACGACGCCGAGATTGCCGAGCGCGATCGCGCGCAGCGCCCTATCGCCAACCCGACCGGCGAGTGCGGCCGCGCGCTGGTGATGCTGGAACGCTTCCGTGTACTTGGCGCGCGCCCCGTCACCGTCCACCAATCGGCGCAACTCGTCGCCTTCCACCAGCGCGATGTCACCCAGGTTCGTCGCCGAGGTGGCCACCCCCTGCGGATCGCCGGCCGCCTGCCGGATCTCGAGTGCTTCCGCATGAGCGCCCGCCGCCCGCTTGAGATCGCCGGCATCCTGCGCCGCCAGCCCCAGGTTGTTGAGGGCCACCGCGATCAGATGCGGATCCCCGATCATACGCCGGATCTCCAGGCTGCACTCGTGATGATCGATCGCCACCTGAAGATGACCGCGTCGATAGGCCACCATCCCCAGGCCATTGCGAGAGGCGGCGATGTTGCGCAGGTCATCGATCTGCCAGAGACGCAGCGCCGCCTCGAAGTGCTCTTCTGCTTCATCGAAGCCGCGGCGCGCAGAGGCGACGATGCCTAGTTCGTTGTGTGCCGTCGCCGCGCCGGTCATGTCGCCCAACGCCTCGCGCAGCGCAAGGCACTCAGAGAGTATCGCCCACGCGGCAACGTTGTCGCCCTGGCGAGACGCGATCGCGCCGGCACCCTCCAGAGCTTTGGCGACGAGCGCGGGCGGTGCATCAGCGGCGGCTCTCCGCGCCCGGTTGAGCCATTCCCTCCCTTCCGTGAGATACCCGCGCTCGATCCAGAACGCTGTCAGGAGTCCGGCCATCTCCAGTAACTCGCTCGTATCTCCCATCCGGTCGCTATACGCGAGCGCGGCGCGCAGATTGTCCTGCTCTTGATTGAGCCATTCCCGGTGCTGTTGCTGATCGCGTGCTACGATGCCGAGCGTTCGCTCGCGCAGGAGCGCGAGGAAGGCATCTCGATGGAGCGCCGCGAGGGTCGCCGCCTCGCTAGGCCGCTCATTCAGTTTCTCCCGAGCATACGCGCGGATAACCTCGAGCAGCCGAACGCGCGCCTCCTCCCCGGCGGCGTCGGTGACAACCAAACCGTGGTCGACAAGGGTGTCGAGGCTGGCTCGAATCGCAACCGCGTCCAACACACCGCCCGCGCATACTGGCTCCACGGCGACGAGCGGTGCACCGCCGGCGAAGATTGTCAGCCGGGCCAGGAGTACCCGAGCCGGCTCGGGCAAGCGATCGAACGACCAATCAAGCGCCGCCCGCATCGTTCCATGACGAGCGATGTCGGTTGAGCCATCGCCGAGCAGGTGAAGGGGATCGGTCAGTTGTGCGTCGAGCGCATCCGCTGTCGCCACGCTCCCCAGGTGAGATACGGCCAACTCGATCGCCAGGGGACTACCGTCCCGCCGCCGGCAGACGCGCGCGACCGCCTGCACGTTCCCATCCGTCAAGGCAAAGTTATTCCGGTGATCTCGGGCGCGATCGACGAAGAGCTGAATCGCCTCCGAGAGCCGAGCCAAATCTGCCGGACTTGGGGTTTCCATCCAGGACGCCTGCTCGCTCGGCACGGTCAGCGGCTGCAAGGGAAACCGTGCCTCACCCGGCAGGCCCAGCGCCACCCGGCTGGTGACGAGGAACGTCACGGTGGGACAGCGAAAGGCGATGCTGCGAATCAGATTCACGGCTTCGTCGACGACATGCTCCGCGTTGTCCAACACGATCAGCATCCGCCGCTCGGTCAACGCCGCCTGGAGGCGGTCGATCGCCGACCTACCCGGGACCTCGCGCGCATGCACCGTCGCCGCTACCAGCGGCGCCACCTGTGCTGGATCGGTTGCTCGCGAGAGATCAACCAACCACACGCCGTCTGGGAAGCCTGTCAGCACATCAGATGCGACCTGGAGCGCGAGCCGCGTCTTGCCCACGCCTGGAGGACCGTAGATCAAAACCACGCGCCGCTCGCGTACGAGCCGAGCCACTTCGCGCCGTTCGTACGCACGGCCGACAAATGATGTCAGTGGGTGCGGCAATTCGTTTGGGATTCGTCCACGAATTGCCGGGCCAGAACCCTCGCCGATCACAAGGATGTAACCCCGGTTATATGCGTTGAGCAGGAAGCGAGGATGTTGCGGATTCGGTTCCAGCTGCTGACGCAGTCGCCGAATCAACGACTCGATCAGGTTCCCCTCCGTGCGGTCGAGCTCCAGTCTTGGGTCCTGCGGGTGGAGATGGGTATAGAGCTCCGCCTTGGGCACGACGAGATTGCGCTGGCGGTGCAACAAAGCCAGCGCATTCGCCAGTTGGCCGGTCAGCAGCACAGGCTTCGCGCCCAGCCATACATCCATCGTGTCAGGGTCAATGCGAAGCTCATCGTCCACGGCGTTCACGGCATCCAGTACAAGCAGCTCTGGAGTGCATCGGATGGCGAGTACGTCGCCGTTGCGAAGCGGCTGAGACCTTCGTAAACGCTTGCCGGCCAGATAGACGTTTGTCTGCGCCGCGTTTGGATCGACCACGTACCGGCCATCCTGCCCCCGTACGCGGGCATGAAGGGCTACCGGGCAAGCGCAGGCAAGGGGCACCGTCATCTGCGGGTCCGAGCCGATCGTAGCCATATCCCCGATCGGATACATCCCCATGATGCGGTTTCCGAGCCGTTTGATCAGAAGCCAGGACATATCTGTCAGTTAGCGATCAGCATTCGAGAGATCGACAACCGCATCATAACAGTCGCGACCATGTCGCGCCGCCGTGCTGTGCAGGTCGCACGATGAATCCGGTCCCACCTGCCGAAAGGAGTGCCATGGACCAATCCAAGACGCCGGCTCACAGCTCTCTCCGCACGAACCCACCTGCATTCACCGAACGGAGGTCATCATGTTACGCGCCGCTGTCGTGATCGTTCTTGGAGCGACGCTCGCGCTCGCCTCTGCGTCGCTCGCGTCTGCCCAATCCACCGGGAGCACAACGTACACAGCAAAGTCGGCCGCCGGACGAATCGGCACACTCACCGTCACTCCAACTGGGACGAACCTGGACGTACGAAACTCACTCGACCAACCGGTTCCCGGCAACCTCATGGTTCTCACTCTCACGAACCTCGACACCGGCGCGACGAGGACAATTCAGTTTGAAGAGCGCTTTCCCTCAGGTCGCTATCGGCTTGATGTGGTCATTACCACTCGGTTCGGCGCCGGCAGATTCGCCCGAGACACGCTGACCTTCGAAGAAGTTCGAATCTGAATCGTCGGCTGAAGCCCAGGTCAAGCCGCCTGTTGGGTGGTTCACGTCGCAGTCGAAGAGGAGATACGAGTGATGACCTGCATGTCGTGCGATGCCACGCGGGCTGAATCTACCAGCCGCCTACCCACGCTCTCATCCGAGATCTTCACGATCCCGGATGAGCCGGGGCAGTTCATTGTTTACGCGCCACTACGTCGGGCGGCCTTTGCCGCGAGCGCCTCCGTCGTCAACTTTCTCGCGGGTCTCCAAGATGGCGTTTACGACCACTCGCTCGATCCGGATGGCTCGCTCGTCGCCTTTCTCCGCCGGCTGGAGATCCTTGATGCCGGTCCAGAGATCCTGCCAATCACCACGTTCGAGGGTGACCCGGAGCCGACCAGCCTCACGCTCTTTCTCACGACCGCGTGCAACTTGCGCTGCACGTATTGCTACGCTTCGGCTGGTGACACGCCCCTCACCTTCATGTCACTGGACACGGCCAAGCGCGGCATCGACTTTGTGCTTGGCAACGCCGTCCGTAAGGGTGCGCCGGCCATCGAGATCGCCTATCACGGCGGCGGTGAGCCGACCCTCAATTGGAGCGTCATCAAGAAATCCCTCGTGTACGCCCGCGAGCAGGCTGCGTTGGCGGGCGTCGAAGTCCTTGCCGCCACGGCCACCAATGGCGTGTTGCGCGATGTGCAGATCGATTGGATCCTAGCCAACCTCGACGGTCTCAGTCTTTCCTTCGATGGCTTACCCGAGGTGCAGGACCGTCACCGCCCAATGGTCGGTGGCAGTGGCTCCAGCGAGCGGGTGATCCACACGCTCACCCGGCTCGATGCGGCCGGATTCAACTACGGCATGCGCGTCACGGTCACTGCCGATCAGATGGCGGCGTTGCCCGACTCGATCGAGTTCATCTGTTCCCGTTTCCATCCTCAGCGCATCCAGGTCGAGCCTGCCTATCAGCTGGGTCGCTGGTCCACCGCGCCGACAGCCGAGACGGACGAGTTCATTGTCGCGTTCCGCGAAGCGCAGGCGCGGGCGCGGCAGCACGGTCACGAGATTTTCTACTCGGCCGCGCGCCTGGGGGCGCTCACGAACCACTTCTGTGGCGTGACCCAAGACAGCTTCTGTCTCTCGCCGGATGGCAACGTCTCCGCTTGCTACGAGGTCTTCTCGGAGGAGAACCCTCTCGCCAATGCGTTCTTCTATGGGCAGTCTGCTACATCCAGTCGGGGCTACACGTTTGACCTGCCCGTGCTGAACAACCTCCGTCGCCAGGCAGTGCAACACCGCGACTTCTGTCAGGGCTGCTTCGCGAAGTGGTCGTGTGCCGGCGACTGCTATCACAAGGCGCTCACCGTCAGTGAAACGGGCGAGTTCGAGGGGTCGAGCCGCTGCCATATCACACGTGAGTTAACCAAGGACCAGATCCTTGAGCAGATCGCCGCCGCCGGAGGTCTCTTCTGGCATGCGCCCATCGACGCAGGCGACGAGGCACGGGCTGTGGGGAAGGAGCAACTGTGGTGATGGTCAAACTGCCACGTGTGTCAGCAATCCGGGACAACGAATCAGCCGCGGAGTCGAATCCGCGTTCACGGTGAATGAGGAGGTCGAACGATGGTGGCTCAGAAGCCCAACTTCCGGCTAACCCATGTCCACCACGACGAGTGCGAAGCTGTGTCGGAGTACATGCCGCTGACAGCATTGCGGCATGAGACGACGCTCAATCGGCGTGGCGTGATTGGTGCTGGTCTCACCGCGGCCGGCGTTCTCACCTGGATGCGGCATCGCGAGGCAGCCGCACAGCAGGCCACCGGGCTGCTGCGCGCACACGAGGGCGCAGTACACGCGCTTGCGTTGACGGGAGATAGCAGCACACTTGTCTCCGGCGGTGCAGACGCAAAGCTCAAGCTCTGGTCTGTCGCCGAACTGACCGGTCGGGGTGTCACGTCGAGCCCATCTGGTGCAATCCGCGCGCTCGCTCTGCTCCCCGGCGATGCTGTCCTGGGGGCAGGTTCCTCCGATCCGTTCGTCACGCGCTGGGCTTTGCCGGATCTGTGGGCACTCCCGGGGTTCCGCGTGCCAGAGGGGCGCGTGAACGCCGTGACCGTCGATCGAGAGCGCGATCGAATCGCCATGGCCACAGCCGGCGATGCAATCACCATCGGGGCGCTACCGGACGGCGATCCGATCGCCATGCTCCGCGGCCACGAGGGGTCGATCGAGTCGCTGGCGTTCACGCCGGATGGGACGCTGCTCGCTTCAGGTTCGGCCGACCGCACAGTTCGCCTCTGGTCGCTGCCCGATGGCGCAGCCCAGATGACATTGACCGGCCACACCGCCGCGATCAACGCGCTCGCGGTAACGCCGTCCGGGTCAGTGCTCGCTTCGGGCGCCGCCGATGGGACGATCCGGCTCTGGTCATTACCGGATGGCGCTCCCCTTGCGATCCTTGAGGATGACACGGAGGACGTGCTGGCGCTGGCCGTGACGCCGGATGGCCAGCAACTCGTCGCCGGTTCGAGCGACCGGGTGATCCGCCTCTGGTCGATCGGCGAGCGGCGGTTGGCGACAAGCCTGCAAGGCCATCCGGCGGCCGTCCAGGCGTTGGCCGTCACATCTGACGGCGACACTCTCATCTCCGGCGATGCCGATGGCGTGCTGATCGCGTGGCGACTAGGTCAAGCGACCGTGCGCGGCTACTTCGTCGACCCGGCGATCTCGCAGGGCAGCGGCCTCACCTACTCGACAGTCGATCCGTCGAGCGGCGTGCTGGTCACCTATACGCTGCCATGCGGCTCGCCGATTCCCGCCGGTGCAACCTGTGTCTGCAACTGCGTCTCCGTGACGACGCGCGGCGCGGCCCCACCAGCCGCCAGCCCTCCGAGGCCAACGCCACCACCGGTCTTCACGCCGCCCGCTTCCGTGGCGCCGCGGCCGGCGCCACCGCCACCCGCGCGACCTCCGACGGGGGGCGGCACCGGCGTCCAGCCCTGCGGTGCGCCGCTGCCGCCCGGCGCGATCTGTGTTTGCGATTGCATTCCATCCTTTGGCCGCCGGTAATCGCGGCTCAGACACGAAGGAACCCATCATGAAGCCGTCGGCATGTCGTATCGTCGTCGCTCTGATCGGGCTGATACTCTGCGTCGCCTGTGGCGGCAATGGCGGATCAGATGCGCCAACGCAGGTGGCCACGATACCGCCGTCGCCGGGCGCGGCCGCGCGGGACGCCGGGCCGACGGTCAGCCCGACCGCGTCGCCGCTACCGCCAACCCCGACCGCAGAGCCGGTTGCGGCGCCCACGTTCGTCGTCAACTCGTTGCCGGTCGGATGCCACGAAGCGCCGGCGGTAGACGCGGCAATCATCGTCCGCCTTCCCCCCGGCGCTGTTCAAGAGATGGACCAGAGCTTCCGCCGCCCGGATGGTCTCTGGCACCGCGAAGTGGGCCAGCAGTGCTGGACGCGGGCGGAGCCGGGGCCGGTGCGCGTCTTCGCCGCCCTCGATCAGGCGGAGGCGTACTCGCTGACCCTCCGGCCCGAAGTGACGGTGGTGAACGGCACCTCCGGCGTTCTTCGGTTTCACTTCAGCGGACCTGTAGAGGAGGAGGGCACGGTGGCCGCGTGCCCCAACTGCCCGGCGGTCGGCCGCGACACGGCGCTGGACCCGCTGACCGGACGGCCCTGGTTCACGCTGCCGAGCAGCCGCGACGAGCGGATCGTATGTGAGGAACGCGGTCAGCGTCACACACTGAGGCTTCCGGTGGGTGCCTACACCGTGACATTCACCTCGGCCGCCGGCCCCGAGCCGGTCGGTACGACCGGATTCGAATTACGCGCACCGGGTTCCGCCTGTGTTCATCAGACAGCAGAGGGCACGCGGGTCAACTATGCAGGAGCATTGGTGGCGCCGACGCCACGGCCGACCCCCTCGCCACGGCCGACCCCTCGACCGACACCCACACCCTCGCCGTCGCCTGTGCCGGTCGTCGACCGGCCACTGACCGGCCAGACCTCCGAGGGACGGCCGGTGACGATCGGCCTCGATGCGGCGGGCAACGTCGTCCAGTTCGAGATCGGCGTCGCCGTCCGCCAGGATTGTGGCTCCGCCGGAGGCATGCACTTCATCCAGGGACCGTTGCGGATGACCGTCCAGGAGCAGGTCCACGGTCAGTCGGCCGGCTACATCCTTAACGCGACCGTCGAACCCGATCGGACGCTGGTCGGGACGCTCTCGGCGCCTGGGCCGATCGCGGTCGCGGGCGGCCGATTCTCGACGCCCTATCTCACCGGAACCTTCACCTCACCCGGCATGGCGAGTGGCTCGCTCACGATTCTGACAGACGGCGGGTCGGCGTCGGTCAGTCCACCGGAAGGCACCCGTATCGAGCAAGTGCCGGGGTCTACGCCGGGCCTACGCCATTGTTTGCGTGGTCCGATCCGAGTGGATTGGACCGCGGCGCGGTAGAAGCATGATGGGAGGCGCGCCATGACTCGAAGTCCGTCTATCCTCGTCGCCGGCGCGATCGCTGCGGCGGCACTCATCGTCGCGGCCATCGCCCTCCTTTCGCTTCGACCTGGACCTTCGGCGGGCGATCGCGACACTACGGACGCGGCGGCGGAAACGGCGGCTCCGGCCGGCACGCCACAGCCAGATCCCCTCCTGTTCACGCGTCCGGCCAATCTGACACCGGCGGTCTGGATCGAGCAATGGCAGCAACGCATGCCGGTCAATGTGACGGTCAAACGCGGCACCAAAGCCGAGTCGTTCGGGGCCAGCAGGCAAAACTACCGCACCTACACCATCAGCCTCACGCTGTCGAACAATACCGGCTATGCCATCGGAACAGCGGGCGGCCTCTATCTCATCGAAACAACGCTGCCGAGCGCCACGGGTGATCTGCTCACCATTTCCGGCGGCAGCTTCCGGCGGAAGCCACCCGAAGACTTTGGCGGGGCAGTCGAGTTCCGGGGTGTTGCGGAATCCGGTCCCACCGCCCACGGCTTCTACAATTCCCAGACGATGGGGGAGCGTGGCATCGTTTCCCGGAGAACCGGACCCGTGATCTCGATCATGGTGTCGAACTCATCGGACCCTGATCCGGCGTCATTTGGGGCAGCGGCCGCGGGCGAAAGGCTCACGTTCACCAGTGAACTTCAGCTGCTCGTGGTTGTGCCACAGGACAAGCAGGACCGCGTCGTAGTGGTCACACCAGAACTACGAGTGTCAGGGTCTTCAGGTGAGCGCGCGTCCTTCCGCTATCTGCTCACCTTTCAGCCCGATGGAACACCGCTCGACACACGCCTGCTGGTGATGTCTGAGGAGGAATTGCTCCCGCTCTTGCGCGATAACCAGACGGCGCTCTGGCAGCGGGTGCTGGCGTCTCCATGGGCAGCCCAGTTCGCGCCGGAGGCTGCTGCTCCCGAATTGCTGCGGCTGATGTCCGCCCGCGGCCAGGAGAACGAGGGACTTCGCGCGGCCTCGATGCTCGGTCTCGCCCAGATCCGGGCAGACGGCGCACTGGCACCACTGACCACGGTGGCCGGCGATCCGACCGAGGCAATCGATGCGCGAATCGCCGCTGTCCAGGCGCTCGGCATCCTGGGATCGGCCGATGCGACTCCGAGCTTGCTGGGCGTCATCGAGGGCGCCGACGCCGAGCTTGTGTCGCCCGCGCTTCGCTCGCTCGGTCGGATCGGCGACCGAAGCGCCGTGCCGGCGTTGTTGGCGCTGATCGAGAACGACGCCCGCGGCGACCACCATGCAGCCGCGTCCGAAGCGCTGCAATCGGTGGTCGGCCCTCCTGATGTGCAACGACTCAGCCGTCTTGCCGCCAATGATCGTGCCAGAGGCGCGAAGCAGGCGATCAAACTGCTCGGCGGGATCGGCACTGCCGAAGCGGTTGGTGCCCTCACGCCGCTCTATCGAACTGGCGCGGACGATGTCCGCCGGTCGGTCTGTGAGGCATTGGCGACGAGCGACACGCCCGAAGCGCTGTCGGTGCTGCGGAGCGCGTTGGATGACCGTGCCAAAGACGTTGCCACCGCGGCGGCGAAGGCGCTCGCGGGCGTGTCCAGCCCAGACCGCACCGCTGCTTTGCGGGAAGCGCTGCGATCGGCGAATGTGGACGTGCAACGCGCGGCCGTTCAAGCGATTGGGGCCAACCAGCGTATGGAACTTCAGAGCGACCTCGTCCTCATCCTGCGAGACGAGACAGCGACTGACTCGCTTCGCGAAGAAGCCGCACGTGGCCTGCAACGGCTTCCCAGCACGGGGACGGAACAGGCATTGCTAGCCGCGGCCGGCCAGGCACCAACCGACGTGCGTGTGGCGTCGCTGACCTCGCTGGGAGAGTTGAAGTCCGCCGCGGCAGAGGGTGTCGTCGCGGCCGCACTGAATGACGCAGATCCGAAGGTGCGCGCAGCGGCGGCACGTGCCCTCGCCCGGATCGGAGGCGATGCGCGCGTCCCCGAACTCGCAGCGGCAGTGCTCGTCGAGACTGACGGAACAGCTCTGGCCGGTGTGGTCGATGCGATCATCCGCCTCAACCCGCAGGGGCTTGCCCAGTTTCCCGAGATTGCTGACCGTCTCACGCTCGTCGATCCGCCTGCCCAAACCCAGATTCAGCGTCTCCTTCGCTACCTCAGCGGCGAAGAGTTTGCGTTGCCGGCGAACGCATCTCCGGCCGCCGTCGCTCAGACGGTCGCACAGTGGCGAGATTGGTGGGCGCGCAATGGTATGGGACGAAACGGCACTGGGCCGTAACGGGAGGAGTCATATGACGCGTAGTGCACGATGCGGCATGTCGGCGCCAATGTCTCATCGCGCTCGTCCGCCGGTCGTCCGCTGTTGATAGCACCGACGATCTCGATCCTTTGTGCGGCCAACGCCTGCGGCTGGCTTTGTATGAGGCCGATCAAGCGAGCGGAGGTTAGCGCTGAACTTGCATGCCACAGCCATGTCACCCAAGGGCGACTGAGCGACAGAATGACTACCGCGGTTTGCCAACCAGTCGAAGCGCATAAGTGGCTTCTACCATTGTGTATCGCGTGTGTGGCAACCAGGATGATGATGTCGAACTCGGTTGCTGAAATGGAAACCATTAGATGTCCGAACACGCGCTGCCCGCCCGCCTGATGGGCGCACCGAGATACGGAATCGATGACCTGGAGGTCGCTGATTTGACCTGCCTCGAAGACTTTACACAGGCGCCTTCGTCGGCGGTCCGCTCTCGTATGGCACCGTCTCCATCGTTAGTGCCAAGTGGTTCGGCGCCAACGCCATCGATTTTTGATCGTAGCGAAAGTCTAACAACTATCAGATTCGGACAACTCGCGACGATGGCGATTGTCGGCCTGTCTGCGAATCTGACGAAGCAACCGGCCGGCGTGGTCACACAGACCTCCAGCCGGTTCACATCCTGACGCGGGCACCGGCGCAGGCGGTCGGCTCCCGGCGGCCGGCCCGCAGCGGTTGACTCCTCCAGGTGCTCGATCTCACCGACCGAACCCAACCGCTCGGCTAATATACACGAGTCGCATCCCGCGACGACGTTGGTCATCTTGCACTTCCTCGCAACGCAGGCACCCGGATTTCGGACACTGCCCTGCGTTAGCTTGATCAATGGAGAGCGTGAGATGACTTCCACGACGCCGTTCCGACGCTGCCCCGGTTGCAGCTTCGGCACGATGCGCCCCACCTTTACCGACGATGTACTCGACGCCGAAGCCGCGCCGATCATGGTCCGCAATGTGCCGGTGATGCGCTGCGACCTGTGTGACGAGAAGACCATTACCGGCGAGACGTTCGATGTGCTCACCCGCCTGCTTACCAACCGGCTGACATCGACCCAGATGATCACGATACCGGTGTATGACTACCAGTCGTTCATCTAAGTAGCCGCTGGTAAGTTGTGATCGGCCGGCATAGGCTGTGCGGCCAGAGGTGACACGGCCATGCCGGACATAAATACCGCAACCGGCTCGCGCACGACCTTACCAGCGGCTACTTAGTCTCGCCATTGCAAGCCGAGAACCTCGCTCCGCTCGGATGCGGCGCGACGTGGACTCAGATCAGTCCCGCGTAATCGATGGAGGTCTTGGGCGATTTGAACGGCCGTATTCTTCGGACCAGAAGGCAAGGTACTTGCCCAGGGTCTGCTTATGGCCCTTGCGCTCGACCGCGACACTTTGTTCGCGGAGCCGAAGGAACTGATCACGCTTCTCCCGCGCCTCCCGCTTGGTCGGGGCGCTGAACGACTTTGGGGTGCCGTCTACGGCGAAGCGGACCTCGAAGTAGGTGTACGTCTTGCCGGTCTTCGGATTGGTGCGGGTGATCCTGCGAAATCCATCACTGGCCAACGTTTTCCGTTTCCCTCATCTGGGAAAACGCGGCGTGAAAACAGATGCTCGGCGGCATCTCTCCCGTTCTTGAATCTAATTCGTGGGCAGGCCCGGAGGGACTCGAACCCCCAACCGCCTGATCCGAAGTTAGCTCCCTTTGGTCCACGCTCGTCCACCGGTGTCCGTGTCAGATTCAAAGTGAACCAATGCTTGACGCCCGCGTTCACTAGCGTCCGTCGCCGTCCGCCTCGGTTGGGGTCAAAGTTGGGGTCACGTTAGGCTCTCCCGCGGGAAGTGGGATGTGGGTGAGTCGACTGACCATACTGGGTAGGCATCTCACTGCACGAGGCCGGTGCGATGCTGCCTGCTGCCCAGAGCCTGGGACTCGTCATCCGCTCCGTTCGCCTGGACGTCAACACGGTCGTCATCCACGCCGGCGGTGCGGCACCGTCGGTGCGCTGTCCCTCCTGCTGGACAGCGACGACCACCGTGCATGATCGCTACACGCGCCAGCCGCTGGATCTGCCTTGGCGCGGGTACCCGGTGCGACTGCAACTCACCGTGCGGCGCTTCCGCTGCCGCACGCGCGGCTGTGCCCGCCACACCTTTGCCGAGGACTTTGGCCCGGCCGTACGTCGCCGGGCACGACGCACCAGCGCCGCCCGAGAGCTGCTGACGACGATCGCGGCGATTGTGGGAGGGGAGGCCGGCTCTCGACTCGCCCGTGCCGCGGGGCTGCCGATCAGCCCGGACACCCTGCTATGCCTGCTTCGCGCTCTGGAGCTACCGAAGGCAGCTACCCCTCGGGTGCTCGGCGTCGACGATCTGGCGTTGCGACGCGGCCAGCGCTACGCAACGATCTTCACCGACCTGGAAACGCATCGTCCCGTCGATCTACTGCCTGGGCGAGAGGCGGAGGTACTATCGCAGTGGCTCAAGGACCACGCGGGTGTGGAAATCATCGCCCGAGATCGAGCGGACTGTTGACGCCTTGATCAAGGACTCCCTCCACATCGGCCAGCTGCTGGCCGAAAGCTACGACTCCTATCGCGCCGACCACCGCCAGTGGTGTCTCAATCTGACGGACGCACTGATCCAGCGCCATCCGGACCCCGGCGACGGCGTCTAGCACCAGTGGGTCGCGCTCGGCGTGCTCCGCCTACGGCTGGCAGGCGCACGCCTCTCCTTCTCAGGCTTGTGCCGCGCTGGTGCCGTCTCCCCGACACCGAACGGTACCGAGAACGCAGTCGGCGCGATGGAGCATGTCGACGTCACCCCGACTCATTGCACGCCCTGTCCCGTCCGCGCACGTGGCACCGATGCCGGGACCCAGCTCCGCCGCCGCACGCGCCAATCGCAGGCAAAGCACGCGGCGATCCAGGCGGCGCGGTAGCGGTAGAGGAGCAGAGGCCGGCGTTTACATTCCACTCCGCCCATCGTGTCGGGATTACGCGGACCCTGTCGCAGGGGGCGCGCCTACGGGCTGCGCCGGGCACGCGAGCGGGGCTCAGCCACGACGCACCTGTGCACCAAGCGACAGCCGCCGCCATCAACCTCCACCACGTCGTCGATTGGCTCAATGGCGTGCCGATCGCACACCCGCGCTGCTCACCCGGCGCGGCCCTGGCTTCGTGAACATAGAGTGATGACCGAGACCGTGACCGGACTGACCAACGACATGCCGGTCTACAGATCAGGCGGGGGGGATGGTGATTGGCCGGTGCGCGGCTTTGGGCCAGGGCGAAGCCGCCCCTGTGCCTTGGCCTGTTCGACGCCAACACGCGGGATGAGCCACACCCGGCCGGCCACGTTCTCGCCCGCCAGGCTCCCGGCCTCCAGGCGCTTCCGCACGCCACGCGGCGAGATGCCGAGTTCCGCGGCCGCTTCGTCCACGGTCATGTACTGGCTTCGATCCACCAATCGAGCATAGGCAAGGCCGTGCGCGTGATCCACTCCGCGCGATAGGCAACTCAGAGAACGGGTCCTCGACATATCGATACCTCTGCGGTACTATTAATCGAGAACAACTCCAGGAGGCACTTGGTGACCACTGACCCGCAGCTGACCCAAACCCAGGTGGACGCCGTCGCGACCACCCTCGAGGTGATGGATGCCATCGCCGCGACCACACTCCGCGACCTGCCAAACGACCCGCCGAAGTACCTGGCCGACCTCTATTGCCTGGCGCACGCTGCCTACGCGATTGGCTTTCGGGCGGCGCTGGTGCCGCACTTGGATCGGATGGTCGTCGCCACACTCGCGATCACCAGCGCCGGGATTGGCCAGCGGCTGCGGGATGCCTACACCCAGCAGCAGCTGGCGCCACGCGAGTGGTATCTCAACCTCAACCAGGCGAGATTCCAGCGGCACACCGATCCTGCCAGCACCTAATCCCCATTGCTCAGTTCAACGTCGACCGCGACCACGACCCGCTGGTCGCGGTCGGCACCCGCGTCCGCCCAGCCGTGGCGACTGCACCATGTATACCCCGTTCTCTGGGCGATCCTGTTCGTCTGCCAACCGCGCCTTCCCCGGCTCACGTTGTGGGCACCGGAGCGAGGCGTGCGTTTCGACGCCGCCGATCCTTTGAGGACCATGGCTGCGCCTTGCGGCCAACCGGCCACACCGCACGCACGAGAGTCGATGGAACCCGCCTGACCGCGGTGCCGTCCGTGCGACGTGACAGCCGGCCGCTTCACCCACCTCGGACACGTCGCAAGATCCATCTATGAACGGTGATTCTGGTGCCGTGGAGCAGCGCGAGTGGCGGGCACGACGCCGGACTCATCACGCACTCTGCGGGCCAGTCCAATCGCGGCACGTCGCCGCCGAGCGTCCAGCACCTATTATCGGGCGGGGATCACTCTGCGATCAGTGCGGGTAGGATGCCGGGTCCCGTCCGAGAAGAAGTGACCCTGGTTCCACCCGTACTGCCCAGCGCTTCGATCTGGTACATCGAGGAAATCAGACTAACATTTGCCAGCGTTCATGCGACCAGCATCGCGTCGGCGTGCATGTAGCAGGTCTCTCATGGCTAAACGGTTCTTTAGTGGACGAAATTCGGACGCAACTGGTGTGCTGGGCGGTGGCAATTCTGGTGAGCCCTGTCGGGATCAGTCATTGGTCTCAACCTCGCGGGCAGCGGGCAGGTATCAAGCTTGAGTATCCGCCGAGCGAATCGGGCGTCCCACAGGGGACGGCATCCCAGGTGATGAGGATGCGGCCGAGGGTGAGGAAGGCTTCATGAATGTCCGCCCGCCACTCGTAGCGAACCGTCAGCCGTCGAAAGCGATGCAACCAAGCCAACGTGCGTTCGACGACCCATTGAGTCCGGGCCAATCGCTCGCTGGACTCGATGCCGCGTCGGTCAATGCGACTGGTGATGCGCCGCAGCGATTGGCGGCAGCGCGGGAAGTCGTAGCCCTTGTCAGCATGTAGCTTGGCCGGGCGCTTGTGGGGCGACCCCACAACCCCTTGTTCGCGGAACTCGCGCCGAGCAACGCCTCGAATACCATCGAGTCATAAACATTGGCCTCAGTGAGCCTGACTTGAGTTTGGAGAACGAGGGACCCGAGGTGGGCGGCTGATGCGAAGCGGGCCGGGCTCTGGCATGCTTCGACAATGCCACTCACCGAAGCGGTCGATGCCCTGCAAACGTTCCGCGGCGCAGCCTACCGCACCTTGGGTCAGCGCAAGGATACCCTGTTCGAGCTGCTGGAGGCGGCCGTGGTATCCCCCAGTCGCGCGACGACGGTGCAGTTGAGTTTGACGCCTGTCTTTCGCCGCCGCTGGGCGAGTGCACCCGCCGCGCTGCGCGTGGGCCACGTCGACGTGGCCGCCGGTCGCCGCCTGTTCCAGCAGCGGCTGCCGGCCGACGCCGGCCGGCCGGTCTGGGCGGTGGATGGCACGATCTGGCCCCGCCCGGCCGCGCACACCAGTCCCGCCCGGACCTGGGGCCATCGGGTCCAGCCCGGCCGCCCGCAGACCGGGGTGGTGCCCGCCTGGGAGTATCAATGGCTGGTCGGGGTGCCCCTGCCCGGCACGAGTTGGGTGCTGCCCCTGGATGTGACCCGCCGCGCCCCCGGCGCTGGCAGCCCGACGGCGCTGGCGATCGCTCAACTGCAGGCCGCCAGCGCCGCCCGCCCCGCCGCGCAGCCGCGCCCGCTTGTGACCTTCGACAGCCAGTATGATGTGGTCGCGTTGGCCCAAGCGACCCTGCCCGCCGACCTGCTCGTGCGGCTGGCCCGCCGCCGCCGCTTCTATCGCCGGCCGCCGCCCTATCCCGGCCGGGGCACCCGCCAGCGCAAGCACGGGACCGTCTTTCGGCTCACCGACCCCACGACGCAGGGGCCGCCCGATCAGCACGCCACCGGGGTGGATGCCAGGCACGGCGCGGTGCACATCGCTGTCTGGCACGACCTCCATGCCCAATGGGCCGCCGCCGTGTCGCTCACCTTGATTCGCATCCAGGTCCAGCGGCTGCCCCGCCGGGCGACGCCGCCAGCGCCGCTCTGGCTCGCCTGGGTGGGGGGACCGCTGCCCGCCGACCTGCTCGACCTGTGGCGCGCCTATCAGCAACGCTTCACCATCGAACACGGCTTCCGCTTCCTCCCCAGCCACGCGGGAAATCCCCCGGCCGGCCCCCGGGCCAGTGTCCGGGGCCACGCCCACGCTATCCGGTGGTCCGGCGCCATCCCCCAACCCCCCATCGCCAGCGCAAACGCGCCGGCTGACCCCGCCCGGGTGCCGTCAGCTCACCCATTCCTGCCACGTGCCCTCGGCTAGGCGGCTATCCTTTGTCCAAACACCAAAGCCTTAGGCAACTGATGTGAATTCAATCAACGTCGAGTCCTGCATGGCGCCAGACGGCGCGAAGCGTGAGCGCCGCAAGCTTGGCCATCAGGCGGGTCAGCAAGCCATGAAGGGTCTTGGCGCGATGCAGCTCCAAGGCGAAGTGGTCTTTGAACGTGTTGATGCCGGCCTCGATGCGGTTGCGATGGTCGGTGTTGAATCGGCGCAGTCGCCTCGACCGCTTCTCGCGCTCGGTCTTGGTGGGAGGTGTGAGCAGACTGATACCCGGCGCGCTTAACTCGGCCGCGAACGCCCGTCCACGGACGCTTGTGTCGCAGAGTAGCTGTAGGTCGTGGGCGCCCGTCAGCAGCAACCCCGCCGCGTCGCGTTCGTTGCCCGCTGCTGGGACGATCGCCCAACCCCCGGCCCTGGGTCAATCAGCGGGGTGAGCAGCGCCAGCCGGAAGCTGGAGAACCACTCGGCCTTGGCCGCACAGCGGCCGAAGCGGGCGTGCAACCCATCGGGGCCGACCCAGCCATCGACGCCCCGGACCTGGCTGGGATGCTTGACGGGCAGCGGAGTGGTATCGATCGCAAGCCACCATCCGGGGGTGGCGGGCAGGTCGGCCAGTCGGTGCTGGCGCGTACCACTGGGCCGGTCCCAGGCGTGGTGCCGGTCCTGGCACTGAGCAGCAGGCCGCGCTCGTGACGCAGACGGCGACGGCGGCGTTCACCCTATTGCTCTGGGGTCCGGCGACCAAAAAGAGGTGCAAGAATTGAGCCATGGTCCAAATGGGGACAGCGTCGTTTGGCGTCGTGGACGTCCCTTTTGTTGCATTACTCGATCCGTTCGCTCCTTGTTCGTGCTTGGCCTGCTCGTGCAGACTCCGATAGAGAGTCGGAGGAAGCGATGGACTATCAGTTCGCTATCTACGAGAAGCGCGACCACATCGCCTATGTCACGCTCAACCGGCCGGAGGTGCTCAACGCGCTCCATGCCGCCGCGAACGAGGAACTGAGCGAGATCTGGAACGACTTCGACGCCGACCCGAATA
>JBFXAN010000093.1:0-23819 GCA_050184225.1 Dehalococcoidia bacterium
CCCCCGCCCGGCGGGAGAGGGGAGCCTCATGCAACCGGGCACACCAACGAGCGCCTTGGTGCAGTTAGACCGACCGGCGAACTGGTGATCCTGGACTGACCAAGCACCCCACTCCCGTCCCGACGGGAGAGGGGTCGGGGGTGAGGGCCGGACCCTATTCGTAATACCCCGAGATATCGATCCGCGGCCGCGGCACCCGTGGCTTGAAGTCGCCTTCGACCGGGACGCAGAGGTCTTTCAGGTGTTGCGTGAGGTCGATGTAGGTGTCGGCAACGGCCTTGAGCTCGGCTGATGTGCTCTGGGCGAAGGAGACGACTTCGACGCGGACGCCTTTGCTGGCGACGATATCGACCAGGCGGCGGAAGTCGCCGTCGCCGGAAACCAACGAGACGATGTCGAGTCGGTCTGACATGGTAAGGATGTCCATCGCCAGCTCGACATCGAAGTTCGCCTTGATCGACCCATCGGCGAAGCGCTTCAGCGGTTTGGTGACGATCCGGTAGCCGTGATGAACGAACGGCTCGACGAAGCGCTGCGCCTCCAGCCGTTGTGTTGGGTCGTCCGAGATCGGTGCGTACGCACTCGCGCGGATCAGCGTGCGGTCGTGGGCGACGTAGTCGAGCAATTTGCCGAAGTCGACGGCGACGCGATAGCGTTCGGCGGCGTACATGATATTCGGTACATCGACGAAGACGGCGATCCGCGGCATTGCCGAGACGTGCGAGAGGTCCGTTCCACGGAGCCGTGCCTCGACCGACTTGAGCGCCTGCTCCATCGAGCGGGCCATCCGCTCCTGTCGCTGAAGCAATTGATCGAGGATCACGTTCTGACGCGCCACCAGCGATTCGAGCGGACTCATCCCGCCGGCCGTTCGTTCCGGCCGCTCGCGCGGCGACATCACCCGTGGCGCTTCTTCATCCGGCTCTGGCGCGATTTCCTCCGGCAGCGCCGTGTCTGCCGGCCCGGCCAGATCGAGGTCGAGCGCATCGGCGGCGTCGATCCCGTCGGGTGTGACGCCGTTTCGGCGGCGGCCCCGGCCACCACGTCGCGACCGGCGGCGCCGTCGATCGGGTGTCTGGTCACCGCCCTCGGCGCTTTCCTCACCCTCGATGAACCCCTGATCGATGCCGGCCGCCTCGTCGGTGACGGTTTCAACCTCCTCCGGTGCGGTGATGGTTCCGCTCTCCGGAGCTGCTTCGACGGCGATCGGCGGTGGTGCATCCGGCTCGGCCCGGCGCTCTTCGCGGCGGCGGTTGTACAGCGCCCGCGTCGGAGGCGCGGCGGCCTCGTCGGTTTCGGCGGGGGCCGCTGAGGGTGGTGTGCCTGCCGCCGTCGGCTCTGTCTGACCGACGTTGGGAGCGGCGGCGCCACGGTTGCGGTCGTCGAGGAAGCGGACGGTGCCATCGGGACCAATTTCGTAGCGCCGCCGCGGCGACCAGGCACTGGTGGGAGCGGGGGACGGCGGGTCCGTGGGTGCGGCAGCGATGTCCGGCGACGTGTCTTCTGCGGTGGCGTCCGCTTCGACCGAGACCGGCGCGGCCTGCTCCGCTTCGACGAGCGGAACCGGTTGCGCCGGATCAGTCACCGTCGGTTCGCCGTGAGGCGTTTCGGTACCTGCCGGATCATGTGGCAGCGCCGGGTCCGCCGGCTTCTCACTCGATGCTGTCGTTCGTCTGCGGCGTGTCCTCGGCCGAGGCGCCGGAGCCGCGACCGGCTCCTGGTCTGCCTCATTTGAGGCGAGGGTGGCGCTCGACGCCGGCGTGGCGTGGTCGGCGCCGGCGGTGATCGCCGCTTCGCTTGTCTCAGCCTGCTTCGATGCCGGTCGGCGGCGCGGCGGACGGCGGGTCGGGCCGCTGGTCGATGCGTCGGCGGCCGCGTCGATCGCGGCCACCGGCTCGGCTGGGACGGTGGTGTCTGGTGTCATGGTGTCCGTCCCTGCTGTTCGTTTGGATGTTCGGGGCACTAGCGCACTCCCGCGTGCTGCAGCACGCTCAACTTCGCGGCCACCCGCTCGGCAATCGCGATCAACGCGCGCGCGGCGGGCGCCTCCGGGTCTTCGACGACGATCGGCTTGCCCTCGTCGCCGCCGGCGCGCACCTTCGTCTCCAGCGGGATCTCGCCGAGGAAGTCGATGCCGAGCTCGTCCGCCGCGGACTGGGCGCCGCCATGACCGAAGATGTCGGTCCGCTCGCCGCAGCAGGGGCAGACGAAGTAGCTCATGTTCTCGACGATGCCGAAGACGGGTACGTTCAACTTCTCAAACATGCCGACGGCCTTGGTCGCGTCCTCGAGCGCGACCTCCTGCGGCGTGCTGACGATCACCGCGCCGGCGACGGGCACGTCCTGGGCGAGGCTCATCGAGGCATCACTCGTGCCCGGTGGCAGGTCCACCACCAGATAGTCGAGGTCGCCCCATTGCAGGTCGTGCAGGAGCTGGCGAACGCCGGTGCCGATCATCGGGCCGCGCCAGACCACCGGCATCCCCTTGGGCAGGAGGAAGCCGAGTGAGGCGACGCCGATGCCGAACTTCTCCACGACTTTGAGACCCTGCGTCTCGGCCATGAAGCCGGGCGTAAAGCCGAGCATCGTCGGGATGTTGGGGCCGGTGATATCGGCATCGACGAGGCCGACCTTCGCCCCGGCCCGCGCGAGCGCGAGCGCGAGGTTGACCGCCACGGTCGACTTGCCGACACCGCCCTTGTTCGATGCGACGGCGATGATGTTGCGCACGCCTTCGACCGGCTTGCCCCGCTGGGAGGGCGCCTGGCCGCGGACCTCGGCGTCCATGATCACGCGGACGCTGCGAACGTCGGGAACCGCCTTGACCGCGTTCTCCACCATTGCCTGAAAGTCTGCGCGCACGGGACAAGCGGGCGTGGTCAGCACGAGGCGGAGGGAAACATCGCCGCCGGCGATCTCGATGTCGCGGATCATATCGAGTGAGATCACGTCGCGGTGGAGCTCGGGATCGTTGACCAGGCGCAGCGCCTCGATGATCGCCTCGCGGGCCGGACCCGATTGGACACTAGTCATGTGGTTCGTCCTTGTGATTGGTACGGTGCACTGCCGGCGCGTCGCCGGGGACCAACATGCGGCAGCACGGGCCGGCGTCATTACCGGCGGGAAGGTCGTGTACCGGGCCTTGCATCAACAGCGGCACGAGGCGGCTGTGCCAGGCGCACGATCCGGTTTCGTGGGGACGCAATCCTCGGTACACGCAGTTGTAGTCTCGAATCTCGATCCCGGACGGGGTTTCGACGGCCTCAGCGAATCCACCGATGTCGTGGAGCACGGCGGCGGCGGCGCGTGCACGGGCGGGAACACTCAGCAGGGAGAGCCGCTCGACATGCGGCAGCGCTTCGCGTCGTGCAATCCGATCCAAGATCTGGCCCATCCGATCGGTACACTCTGATTGTACAGGGATGGCGGCATCAAGGTCTTGTACCTCGGCCAGGAGCATTGCCGCGAACCGATCGTAGCGACGTGGAAAGGCGGAATCACCGCGATCCGTCAACGAGAAGAGGTGTCGCGGCCGGCCGGCGCCGTTCCGCTGTTCGGTGACACTGACCATCTCGTCGCGTTCGAGCGCGGTCAGATGCTGGCGCACCGTCATCGGGGCGAGGTGCAACTCGGTGGCGAGGTCATCGACGCCGCGGGGACCGCATCGCTTGAGTACCGCCAGGATTCGCACCTTCGAGCTTTGTATCTGCACCTGCTCACGCTCTCGACCGACCGCGTCCGACGGTTGACGCACCGATCTACACTGATCGTAGGAGCATGCCCGTCTCGGCGTCAAGGTTTCTACGGTGCATACAGTACTTTCCGTAAGAATCTTGACCAAAAATCTTACCGTATGGTAAATTGAGGAATCCGGGGGGGCGCCTCGGAGCGTACCATCAGTGAGACGGGTGGGGAGGATAGAGAGGATTCACATGGCTGACAGCGTGATTATGGAGCGGTCTGATACCAGTTCGCCCGAATGCCAGCACCACTGGCGGATCGCCGCGCCAAACGGCGCCACCAGCATGGGTGTCTGCAAGCATTGTGGCGCGGAGCGGGAGTTCGCCAACTCCACCTCCGAATCGATCTGGGATAACGACCACGGCGAGTCGGGTTTCAATCGATACCGCCGCCGGAACAACAACGAGATCGCCGTGACCGAGGAACCGGAAAAGCCGCGCGCGTCCTTGCGCGACCTCCTCGGACGGTCGGCCAACGACTTCTAGCCAGATCGGCGACGGCTTTCGACGGCGGGCTGTCCTGAGAAGGACAGCCCGCCGCTTTCTGTGTTGCGAAGAGGATGACCGACGCAGGACCGGCAGTGGACCTCAGCGTGAGCATCGGCGGCGGGCGCAAGGGCGATCCCTTGCACCTGGCGAATCCGATCATCACCGCCGCCGGCACGTGTGGCACGGGGGTCGAGCTACAGCGCGACATTGACCTGACGGCGGTCGGTGCGTTCGTGACGCCCGCGATCACGCGACGGTCACACCGCCGCCCTGGTACGGTGTCGCCGCGCGAGGTGCCGGCCGGGTTGTTTCTTGCCGGACCGTATCCATCGCTGAGCCTACGGTCCGTGCTCAACCGCTCCATGGCGCTGTGGGAGAGCTGGCCGGTCCCGGTGATCGCGAACATCCCGGCCGGCGACGCGGACGAGTGTTTCGAGATCGCTGCCGCGCTTGCCGACTACGCCGATATTGCCGCGATCGAGCTGAGCTTTATCTCGTATGCTTCGTGGCTCGATGTCGATGACAATCTGCCGGAGCTTCGGCGGATGTACCGGCGACTGCGCGACGCCTGGCCGCGGCCGTTGATCGTCAAGCTCCCCTACGGTCTCACCAACACGCTTGCCCTGGTCGATGCCGCCGGCGACGCCGGAGTCGACGCGGTGTCGCTCGGCGGTGGTTTCCCTGCCCGCATCGTCGAGCGCGGTCACGCCGTGGAACGGCCCCGGCTGGTGGCAGGTCGAGTCACGGGACCGGCGACGCGACCACTTGCCCTGGGGATGGTGGCCGCGATCTGCGCCGGGACACACGTGCCGGTGATCGCCTCCGGCGGCGTAACCTCAGGCACCGACGCGCTCGACTTTCTCCAGGCCGGCGCGCGGGCGGTCCAGGTCGGCAGCGCGACGCTGCGCGATCCTGGCGCCGTGGTCCGGGTGGCACGCGACCTCGAACGGCTGATGCGTGGCACGGGTCGATCGAGTATGCCTCGATTGCCGACCGGTATCCACGATCAATCGACTCCCCTGTAGCAAGGGGGATGCTACGATAGAGAGGACATCGGGGAGTAGCTCAGCCAGGCAGAGCACCCGTTTTGGGGGCGGGTGGTCGGAGGTTCGAATCCTCTCTCCCCGACCAACGTGGAACTGAATCGACCGAAGGGAGCGCGGGGTGCCGGAAATTCAGCCGTGGGTTGTGGCCGGACGGATCACCGGCATTGTCGGCTTGGGATTGACGATTTCGGTCGGCATTCTGCTGCTGCTGGGCGCTCTCTGGGTGCCTGGGGTGATCGCGCTGCTGCTGGCGCTGCCGTTCTTTGTCTTGATGGTCGTGGTCGAGCGGTCGAAGGCGGCGCAATCGATGAGCGGTAAACCGCCAACAGCGCTGGAAGAGCCTTGACAGGCGGCGCGGCCACACGTACGATTGGCCAGACAACCGAATAGGATGCCGAACCTCGATTCGTCGAGGGCGGGGGACCCACTTTTTTGGGGTGAATTCCCGGCAGTGCCGGGATAGGCCAGACTCTCTTGAGGCCGAACCCGTCAGCTAACCTCGCAGGCTTTCAAGGGAGGACGTAGTACGGCTATATACGGGCCGGGGATGTGCGTCCCCGGCTCGCTTTGTGTTGTCCGCGACGGCAGGCGGGGAATCCTCGCTCCCTCTGCGGCGGCGTGCTGGTCCCACGCACTGGTGTGGTAGATCGCACGCCTACTGATGCGGCCCCCTGCTCGTACGGCATTGGCATCGTGCCCCGCTTTCCCCCTCCTCCGGCGGTGCGATGTTTATGGTGGACTCGTACGGGCAGCCCCCTCCTCATGGCAGAGCCCGGCTCTTAGAGCCGGGCTCTGGCCATTCGTGAGGGAATCGGCAGTCGGCAATCGGCAATCGGCAGTCGTGCTACGTTCGCCGTGTCACGACTGCCGATTGCCGATTGCCTACGTCTCTTCGATATCGATGCCGGTGATCGTCACCATCGGCGCGTTGCGTTGATTGGGGTCGCGCGGTGGGATCGAGTTGACGATGTTCATGCTGCTCTCCCGCACCTTGCCAAAGACGGTGTGGCGCGGATCGAGGTGGGGTTGTGGCGCGAAGCAGAGGAAGAACTGGCTGCCGTTGGTGTGGGGGCCGGCGTTCGCCATGGAGAGCGTGCCCGTCTCGTGCTTGTTTTTGTTGATCTCGTCCTTGAACTTGTACCCGGGGCCGCCGGTGCCGGTGCCGGTTGGATCGCCGCCCTGGGCCATGAAGCCGGAGATGACGCGATGGAATCCGACGCCGTCGTAGAACCCTTCTTTCGAGAGGAAGACAAAGTTGTTCACGGTCTGCGGCGCATCGGCGGCAAACAGGTCGATCACGACATCACCCTTGTCGGTGTGCATCGTCGCCGCGTAGGACTTGGCCGGATCGATCTGCATCGGCGGCGGCGACTTCCACTGTTTCGTTGCCACGTTGGTCCCTTCTTCCCGGATGCGCGTTAGCGCTCCTCGATGGTTACATCCAGAATCTTGTCGCCGGGTGCAGCGCGCGGGTTCTGCTGAGGATCGCGCTTGGTCAGGCTCTGAACGATGTCCATGCCGTTGACGACCTTGCCGAAGACCATATAGCCTTGCCGGTCGAGCGACGGCTGCGGCGCCAGGGTGATATAGAACTGACTGCCGCTGACATCGCCGGCCCCCGTCTGCGCCATCGCGATCGCGCCGGCGACGTGGGTCAGGTCGTTGTCCTCTTTCGGAATGAAATACCCGGGGCCACCGGTCCCGGTTCCCAGCGGGTCGCCGCCCTGCGCGACGAACCCTTCCAGCACGCGATGGAAGGTCAGGCCGTCGTAGAAGTCGTTGCGCGCCAGAAAGACGAAGTTATTCACCGCCTGCGGCGCTGCCTGCGCCGCCAGCTCGACCTGGATGTCGCCCTTCTCTGTCTTGAGCGTGGCGATGTATTGCTTGTTCGGGTCGATCTGCATTTCCGGCGGAGCGTCGAACTGCCGCGCGATCTGGGTCGGCGTCGCCTCCGGCGTGCCGGTCGCCGTGGCGGTGCTGGTGGCGGTTGACTCCGGCGTGGCCGTTTCGAGGATACGGTTGTCGCGGACGGCGCTACTGGTGTTGGTGGTGCCGGTGGCGGCACAGACCGTACCGCCGATCATGCCGGCGGCGATGATGCCCATGCCACCGAGCACGATCCAGCGGTTGTGAACGAAGCGATACCAGAATCCATGCTTCGGCGGCGGATGGTAGCCACCCGCGGCCCGGAGCGGATCGAATTGACGTTGTCGCCGCTTCTTCTGCGGCTGGGAGGAACGACGGCTCAGAGTGGCCCTCCTGACTGCTGGTTGGGCGCGGACCGGTACAACAAAAATGGGACGGTGACCCCGTCCCAGAGCACGCAGGTCGTGGTACCCCCGGCAGGACTCGAACCTACGCCACCGGCTCCGGAGGCCGGTGCTCTATCCGCTGAGCTACGGGGGCGGGCACCTTTTATGATAGACGGTTGTCACCAAGGGGTTCAAGACAAATTGTGGGTCAGCTACCGCGTCGGAGCTCGACTTGCTCACCGGAGCAGTGTCCGATCGGCGACCGGCAAAGTCATGTGGGAGTTTGCATGTCGGCGGGGACGGGAACGGCCGGCGGGCTATGCCGGCGTTGGAGCCTCAACGGGATCGACCAAATCGGCATAGGAGTATCCCATAGCCGCAACGAGGCTGCCGAGTGCCGTGAGGGTGACGTCATATCGGCCTAGTTCGATGCGTGACAGGCTGTTGGGGGCGATGCCGGCTCGCTGGGCGAGTTCCTTGCTGGACAGCCCGCGTGCCTTCCGCAGTGCACGGATGCGTGCGCCCATACGGACGGCATAGTCACGAGCTTCGGCTGCCACAAACGTTGCGTAGTCACGGTCGGTGAGAAGCCGCACCGTTGACCACGCCACCGCGACGGTGCCGTGACTCGTCGGCACCTGGATCTCGTACGGATCCCATGTAAGTGCATCCCACGCTGGTACTCCCGCATCAAATGGCATGAGCCGTCCTGCCGGCACGGTGACCCGATCGCCGTCCTCAAAGACCACGACCAGCGTGTCGTTGTCGATCCTGACGTTGCTCATACGGTGATAGGCGAGATTGTCCCAGTGGGGGTTCTTGGCGTTCATCGCACGTTAACCTTCACGAACGCACCATCAACGCATACGTTGATGATATCAAGTAGTGATGGCGAAGATCGATACCAGCTGCATCGTCGCGCTGGAGCCGGTGTCTCGGTGAGCATTGAAGTTGCCCGACAGTGCGTTGAACGCCAGGAATTCCGTCGCACTGAGACGCCGGCCCCAGTGCGACGGAAAACGCGCAAGCTATCCGTCGAGGTGGTACAGTCTCGCGGCGTTGTCGTGCAGGATCTTGTGGAGCACGTCGTCGGGGAGGCCGGCGAGGTTCTGCTCGATGTAGTCTTTGGGCACGTCGGCGACCGAGGCAGGGCCGGGCGACATGCTCGTCGGGTGAGGGAAGTCCGTCTCGTAGAGGATGTTGTTCGGGCCGAGCATCTCGATCGCGGCTTTGGCACTCGCGCGCTCGAACCAGAAGCAGCCGTACACCTGTCGCTTGAAGTACTCGCTCGGCAGCAGGTCGTACTCCGGGTGCTCCTGCTGCACACCGCTGTTCAACCACTGCCAGTCGAGCGCTTCAAGCACGAACGGGATCCAGCCGATGCCGCTCTCGACCGAGACAATGTTCAACCGCGGATGACGGTGGCAGAGACCGGAGATGATCACTTCCATCACCGCGCGTGAGTTATCGAGGAAGAGCTGGGTCGTGAACTTGGCGTAGTTCGCCTGGCGGCCGTTGCCCCGGTAGCCGCCCCGGATCTGGGTCAGGTCGCCGGAGCCAATGTGGAAGTTGATCGTCAGACCGAGATCCTCGGCCGTGGACCAGACCGGCTCCCATTGCGGGTCGGCGAGCGGCGCCTGGCCGAAGACCTCCGGCTCACTGGTGAAGAGAACGCCCTTGTGTCCCATCTTCCAGGCGCGATTGATCTCCTGGACCGTGGCCTCCACATCCCAGAACGGTACGGCCATGATCGGGATCAGGCGCTGCGGATCGGTGTCGCACCACTCGGCGAGGAAGTCGTTGTACGCCTGCACGCACTGGAGCATCAACTCCGGATCTTTGAGCGAGAGAAAGCGCCCGGAGCCGAAGCCGCCGACATTGGGATAGATCACCTGCGCCCAGAGACCGTACTCGTCCATCCGCTTGAGCCGCTCGATCGGATTCCAGCTGCCGGGATCGGCGTCCGCCATCCGCGGCGGATGCGACGGTGGGAACTCCTTCCAGCCTGCCATCGCCGGCCCCGCCGCCGCCGCGAAGCGCTCCCCGCCGAAGTACCAGGCTTCTTCCTTGCGTTCGGGGTCCCACTTCACGTGTGGGACCATGTCGCCCCACTTCTGGACGGAGACACGGGAGGTCCAGAGGTCCTCCGGTTCGGAGACGTGCGTGTCGCTGTCGATCACCTTGATCCGCTCGACCACTGCTACCATGCTGCCGCTCCTTCTTGCCGCGCCCGCCGGCCGGGGCGCCACATCGCGCTGACTGTCGCACCTGACGTGGTCCGTCGTGGCCCCGTTCTACCAATGTCCTGAACAGGTGTCAATGTGTGGCGCGCCGATCGCGTCAGACCAATGAGGCCCGCAGGTCGAGGACATCGTGCATCGGCATGATCGTCGAGGCGGCCGGGCGGCGTAGCGCTTCCAGCCGGGCGAGCCGCTCGAGGCCGCGGGTGGTGTCCGAGGCGACGCGGGGTGGGGCGCACCAGCGCAGCCGGTACTTGAACAGCCAGTAGGTGAACTCTTTCAGGTCGTCGAGACTGATCCGATCGCTGACTCCCAGCCTCCGCTCCGTGCGGAACTCGGTCAGCAGGTGTTCGCGGCTGTTCCCATAGATGCGCTGGTAGACCGTGCGGTCAAAGCCCTCGCCCGCCCAGACGTGCGCCCGTCGCTCTTTCTCAAGGTCTTCTTCGTAAGTGAGCTGCAACGCCTCCTCGACCGTGACGCCATAGAGGTAGTTGAGATGGGCGCGGTACTTCGCCGGGCCGATCGCGCGGCGAAAGTCGTCCGGGGTGATCTCCTCCGGGGCGCGGGCGTGGTAGAGGAGCGCGTCCTTCTCGGCGGCGGGAATCACATCGGCGAGCTCGTCGAGGATGCGTTCGGCGAGGAGCAGCCAGTCGAACGCCTCACCGCCGATCAGGTAGCGGTAGTGCCGGCCGCCGACCATCTCCTCCGGCACCCGCCAGCGGGCGATCGCCGCCAGCAACGCGCGGAACCACGGCTCCCCACTGAGCACCGCCGCACGCATCTCGCCGACGATATCGCTCGTCTGATCCGGCGTATCGTCGAAGCCCTCGGTGACGTTTTCCGAACCCATAGAGTTCCAGTGTACTTTTCCCCGCCACCGCTGAGAATACTCAACCGCGAGTGATAAACCGCAGAGACGCAGAGGACACAGAGGTTCGATTTGTCATGCTGAGGAGCGTAGCGACGAAGCATCTCGTCGATTGGTATCAAGGCGGCTGCGAGATTCTTCGCTGCGCTCAGAATGACAATTTGAACCTTTGCGTCCTCTGCGTCTCTGCGGTTCGCCTACCTCGGGGTGATGGGGATCTCGTCGGTGCGGACGTCGGCGGTGACGGTGATGCCGAACTCGTCGATCGCGGCGCTGGTCACGGTCGCCGGGAGGCCGCCCAGGGCCGATGCAAGCTGACGGTTGAGCGGGTCCTCCGCCAGGCGGTCGAGATTCGATGGGACCGGGAGCCGGCCGACCTGCGCGCGCCGCACCAGCATCTTCAGCGTGCCGTTCTCGACGTACGGCTCCAATTCGACCGAGCCGGAAACGGTCTGGCCGAAGATCGTGAAGTCGCCGCGGATCAGCAACCGGCCGTTGCTGTTGCCGCTGCGGATGTTGGTCAGCGGCACCGGAATCTCGCCGCTGTCGATGCCCCGCTGAATCAGCGCCGACATCAGGTCGTAGCTCAGCGTCACCGTCACGTCCGGGTTATCCGGTGGCGGCTGTGAGGTGAACTCCGGCAGGCCGCTGGACCCATCGGAGACAAGCAGCTGAACCAACAGCGTCAGACCGACACCGGCCGCGACACCAATGAGCAGCGCGGGCAGCCATCGTCGCAGCGGCCGCAGGCTGCGCCGCCAATTCGCCGCTCGAACGTCGAGTGCGTCTTCCCGCGTGGTCGGCTCTGTCGGTCCGGGCACGTGTAACTCGATTCCGGCGATCGACCTCGACAAGGAACCGCTCCGGCCGGAGTGGTAGCCGATATCACCGCCTCATTACCCCACCGGATGATACCTGACCGTGTTTGTTTGGGCGGACACTGACGCTATCAGCGCGTATCTGTGCAACTCGTATACATGGGTATGCGAGCGGTTGTAGGGGGATTTGTGATGAAGCAACGTATGCCGCGGCTGCTGGTTGCCGTGCTGCTGATCGGCGCGGTCGCGCTCGTTGCCTGCGAAGACGGCAGCGATGTTACCGCCGAGCAGGCGCAGGACAGAATCAACGAGACGTCGGACGACGTTCAGGCGCAGGCCGATGATGTATGGGCGGATCTGCGTACCGATGGCGAGCGGCTGATTGATGAGGTCCAGACGCGCAACGATTCCGACGCAAAGGACCAATTGCTCGATCGCTGTCGCAACGCCGAGGAGCAGCTTCGGAAGGACGACAATGCGAACGCCGACCGGGTCAATGAGCTCTGCGACGACATCCGTAACGCCGATCCGGACGATAGCCAGGCGTGGACCACGATCAAAGCGCGCTTCGACGAACTGAGCAACGAATTCCGCAACTAGGTGAGCGGTGCGCGTCGCCGGTGACGCGTCTACAACTCAACCTCCCATCGAATGGAGATGCGCCATGTCCCAAACGACCTGTCCCACGTGCGGCATGCAGCAGTCGGAGTGGCTTGGCACGGACCGACAGGGGTTCGTCCTCGAAGGGCAGCGCCACTGCTGCGAAGGATGCGCCCGTGGCGCCGGTTGCACCTGCCGGGTCGCGAATCCCGGTATCGAGCGGCAGAATCCCGACGGCGACGCCGCGACGCGGCTGATGACGCCACGTGACCGCAACGGCCGTCCCCTGAGCCAATCTGAGGTTCAGACGCTCGAGTCCCGGGGCGCGCCGGTTCAGCTCGAAGGAACCGGTTCGCGTCAGCCAACCCGATCGACAGAGTAATCCTCCTCACTCGGGCAGAGCGTTGGAAATGGTTCGTTTACTTCCGTTCATCGCCCGTTGATGTTGACTGCCTAGCATGACGGCGGCCTGATCGTGCCAAACATCACGCACAGGACCGCGCCATGCTCAAGTTCTTCGTTCGGCGCCTGCTCCGCAGTATCCTCACGCTGTTGCTTGTCGTCACTGCGGTCTTCATCGCGCTGCGCGTGACCGGCGACCCGGCGCAGGCGATGCTCCCGGACGACGCGACGCCGGAGCAGATGGAAGCGTTTCGCGAACGCTTCGGTCTGGACCACTCGATCCCGGTGCAATACGCCCGGTATATTCAGCAGCTGGCACAAGGAGAGTTTGGTGAGTCCCTACGCGAGCGGCGGCCGGCGACCGACCTGCTCCGCAGCCGCATCCGCCCCACGCTGGAACTGGCCACCGCCGCGCTGGTGATCGGCCTGGCCGTTGGTATCCCAGCCGGTGTGCTGGCGGCGGTCAAACACAACCAGGTCTGGGATCGTGTGCTGATGGGTGGGGCCTTCCTCGGTCAGTCCGCCCCCAATTTCTTCATCGGCATCATCCTCATTCTGGTGTTCGCGCTGGAGTTGAAGCTGCTGCCGAGCTCGGGCCGTGGTGGCTGGCAGAACCTGATCCTGCCGGCCCTGACGCTCTCCACGGGATTGCTGGCGGGGACAGCGCGGATGACGCGCTCGTCCATGCTTGAGGTGATCCGTCAGGATTACGTCCGCACCGCCCGCGCCAAGGGCCTGCCGGAGCGGGCGCTGCTGATCCGCCACTGTCTACGCAATGCCGCCATCCCCGTGATCACGCTGATCGGACTCCAGGTGAGCGTGATGATCGGCGGCGCGGCGATCGTCGAGACGGTCTTTGCCTGGCCGGGTGTTGGGCGGCTGGCCGTCAACGCCATCGCCATCCGTGATTATCCCGTGATCCAGTTGATCGTGATCATGGTCGCCGCGTCGGTCGTGGTCGTAAACCTCGGTGTCGACCTGATCTACGCCCTGCTCGATCCGCGCATCCGCCAGGCCTAGCAATCGGCATCCGAAGACTGGGAGGACGATGACGCAGGCGCAGCAAACGCTCACCACCCCAAGCAGTGCGCAGACCTCGGTGGTCGCGCGCCGGACCTCACTCTTCCAATGGGCGCGGGGGACTCCCCTCTCAATCTGGCTCTGCCTCGGCGTCATCGCCGCCTTTCTGCTCTGCGGGCTGCTCGCGGATCTGCTCGCTCCGCATGACCCCACCGCTCAGAATCTGCGTGCTCGCCTCCAGCCGCCTGTCTTTGCCGGCGGCACGAGCGACCACATCCTCGGCACCGACGCACTCGGCCGCGATGTGCTCAGCCGTCTGATCTACGGCGCGCGGGTGTCGCTGCTGGTCGGCGTCGCCGGCATGACGATCGGGTTGCTGGTCGGCGGCACGCTCGGCCTGATTTCCGGATTTACGCGCGGCTTTGTCGACGACGGGCTGATGTTCTTCGTCGACGTGAAGTTGGCGCTGCCCTTCCTCGTGATCGCGCTCACCGGTGTCGCCTTGCTCGGCCGGTCGCTGCCGGTGATCGTCCTGCTGGCCGGCATCTCCGGTCTGGGCGCATACATGCGCCTGGCGCGCGGGATGGCGCTCGGCGCGCGAGAGCAGCCGTACATCCTCGCCGCCCGGTCGGCCGGCGCCGGCGGCGGACGGCTCGTCGGCCGTCACATCCTGCCGAACGTGGTCGCGCCGCTGGTGGTACTCGCCACGTTCAACCTGACCGAGGTGATCTTCCTCGAGTCCTCGCTGTCGTTTCTCGGCGTGGGTGTCAAACCGCCGACACCTTCCTGGGGATCGATGCTGGACGAGGGGCGCAACTATCTCCATACGGCCTGGTGGATCGGCGTCTTTCCAGGGCTGGCGATCGTCCTGATCACGATGGCGATCAGCCTTTCCGGCGACTGGCTGCGCGATGTGCTCGACCCCGCGATGAAGGGCACGCGCGGCACGAAGAAGGTGGGGGATCAGTAAGCAGTCCGGACAGTCACGCAATCACAGAGGAGGAGCACCATGACCACGTTCGGGGGCCGGCGCGTTCAGCATCTCTCGCGACGGCGCATTCTGGCGATCGGCGCCAGTGGAATGGCGGCGGCGTTCATCGTCGCCTGCGGCGGGTCGTCAACCGACAACGCCGCGACAACGGAGACATCGCCAGCGCCGGGTAGCGCGCCGGCAACGAAGCAAGGTACCTACACCTATGCACCGAAAACCGGCAAGACCCGCGAGATGATGACCGTCGGTGTCGCCGGAATCGCCGCTGGGCTCGACCCAACGGTGCAGCTGAGCAACGTCGGCCAGCGGCAGTCGTACATCATCTACGACACACTGATCCGCAGACAGTTCCTGGAGCACGACACGCTCGCCCCGGCGCTCGCCACCGCCTGGGAACGACCGGACGACACGACGTTCACGCTGAAGCTGCGCGACGGCGTCACCTGGCACAACGGCGATCCCTTCACCGCCGAGGACGTCAAGTACACCTTCGAACGGATCTACCTTCCGGACTCAGGGGCGATCGAAGCCCGCGGCATGTACGACACGATCGACACGATCGAGCCGGTCGACCGCCTCACTGCGCGCATCAAGACGAAGGGGCCTGAGCCGGTGATCGAAAAGCGCCTCGCCAATTACGGCGCCTGGATCGTGCCCAGGTCCTATCTCGAGGCGAACGGCGAGCAGAAGTTCAATCAGACCGGTATCGGCACCGGACCGTTCAAGGTGACGGCCCTGGAGTCGGACAATCAGCTGGTGATGGAACGCAACGAGTCCTATTGGGAGGAGAAGCCGAATCTAAAGCGGCTGACCTACCGCGTCACGCCAGAAGGCTCGACCCGCGTTACCTCGCTCCTCAACGGCGAGGCTCAGATCATCACGAACGTCGCGCCGGATCAGGTGCCGACGCTCGCCGGGGCGCCCGCGATCGACGTGCGCGACACGCCGCTCGTCAGCCATCATGTGCTCCGCTACAACACCAATCATCCGGTTCTCAAGAACGAGAAGCTGCGGCAGGCGATGAACCTGGCCATCGACCGCCGCCTCCTGATCGACACGCTGTGGAACGGCAAGGCGGGTGAGGCGCGCAGCCACCAGTACGAAGAGTACGGCCCGCTCTACAACGCGGAGCGGCCGGTGCTGTCCCACGACGCGGCCAGGGCGAAGGCATTGGTCGCCGAGTCCGGGTACAACGGTGAGACGGTTACCTACCGCACTCAGCGCGATTACTACACCAACGGCCTCCAGGCGGCGGAGGCGATCGTCGACATGTGGAAACAGGCCGGCATCAACGCCGAGATCAACCTGGTCGGCGCAGGTGACAAGATCGTCCTCTCCGAGCTGATGGTCGCCAACTGGTCCAACACCTCCCGCTTCGCCGACCCGGACGGCAACCTTTGGATCTACTGGGGTAAGAACAGCGCCGTGCAGAAGGACTACTGGAACCTGCAGGACCAGGAGTTCAACCGCCTGGGCGAGGCGGCGCGCACCACGCTGGACGAGAAGACGCGCTTTGATCACTACCAGAAGATGCTCGACATCTGGGAGAAGGAAGCTCCCGGCACGGTGCTCTACCTGCCCGTGGAGAACTACGGCGTGCAGAAGGAGGTCAATTGGAACCCTTACACGCTCTACTTCATGGACTTCCGCGCGTACAACCTGTCGTTCAACACGTAGGAGAAGCGGCCCTCACCCCCGGCCCCTCTCCCGCCGGAGCGGGCGAGGGGCGCCTCATTCAACCATCGTCACTGAGTCCTCCCCCTCTCCCGTCCCGACGGGAGAGGGGGTCGGGGGGTGAGGGCCGCTCCCACAAACCTAGGAGAATCTCATGCCCTTCTCTGGAATCGGCATCAACGAGACACCAGATGTCGCTCCCGCGGCGCTCGAAGCGCGGTTGCAGACGCTGGTGGACCTCGGCTACGACGCCGTCGAAGTGCGGCTGCACCATGCCGGCGCTCCGGCCGGTAGTGAGCCGGTGCTGTTCGGCGGCCGGCTCAACCGCCTTCGCGTTCAGGAGCTTGCCGCCTCGCTCGACCGATTTCCGCTGCGCCGCACGCTCCACGCCTCCACCATCTTTCCATCCGACCCCGCGTTGCGTGCGGTTGGCGTCGAGGTCGCGGATGCTATGGTCGAACTGGGTGAGTCGTTGGACGCGGAGGTGCTCGTCGTCCACCCGGGTTCACCCGGACCGGATGCGACGCCGGAGGTGATGGTGGGTGAGATCGCCCGCGAGCGGCAGGTCGTCGGCAGTATGGCGTGGTGGGCGGCGGACTTCGGCGCGCGGATCGCGATCGAGAACATGATTGGCCTCCGCTCCTTCGCATCGGACCCGGACGCTTTGGCCGAACAGGTCGAGCGGCTGCTCGACGAGGGTCACGACAACCTGGGCATCTGCCTTGATGTCGGGCACCTGGCGCTGTCCGCGACGGCGCGCGGCTTCGACTTCGTCACGGCCCTGCGACGACTGGCGCCGCTGGTCGTCCACACGCACATGAGCGACAACTTCGGCAAACCGGTTTCGACTGCCGGATACTCACCACTCGAACAGATGCGCTTCGGCATCGGCGACCTGCACCTGCCGATCGGTTGGGGCACAATCCCTCTGGAGGACGCCTTCGGCGGCGCCGACTTTTCTCGTGGGCCGATCTTCCTCTATGAACTGAACCAGGCGCTGCGCGGGTCATTGGCGGACGGTGTCGAATCGGGGATGGTGACGAAGGCCCGCCATTTGATCGAGGTCAACGCGATGAACTGGTCCGCGAAATCCACGGTAGCATCCTGAGAGAGCGCCAACCGGAAGCAAACCTGAGGGCCAAGGGGAGAACGATGGTAACGACGAACCAGCGGCAGGCGTTGCTTATGATCTGGGACGGACTGCGCCCGGACATGATCACACCGGAACGGACTCCACATCTCGCGCGGCTGGCGGCGGAGGGCACGCGCTTCACCGACAGTCATGCCGTCATCCCCACGGTGACGCGCTGCAACTCAGCCTCGATCGCCACGGGCGCCCTGCCCTCGTCGCACGGCATCCCCGGCAATACCTTTTATGCGCCGGCCGTGGATCCGACACAGGCACTCACTGCCGGCAACGCGGCGGCGCTGCGGGCATGGGCGAAGGTGCGCGGCGGTCCCCTGCTTGACCGCCCAACACTGGCGGACCGGGTCCACCGCGCCGGCGGTCGGAGTGCGATCGTCAGCACCGGCAGCACCGGCTCGGCGTTCCTGCAGCATCCGAACGTCGACGCGTGCGGCGATCTCCTCTTCAACCCGAGCATCTGGGCGGGCATGAGCCAGGAGGATGTCGAGGCGAGGATCGGAGCAATGCCACCGGGCAGTATGCCCAACACGGAGCAGAACGCCTGGTTCACCCGCCTGATCACCGACATACTGCTGCCGGAGGTGAAGCCGCGCTTCATCTCCTTCTGGCACACGGACCCGGACCGCACGCAACATGACTGCGGCATCGGTCAGCCGGAGACACTACGGTCGCTGGGCGATGCGGATCGCAATCTCGGCGCGATGCTGACGGCGCTGGAGCGGCTCGACCTACGTGGCAGCACCGATGTCGTCGTCACCTCGGACCACGGCTTCTCGACGATCATCGGTCACGTCGATGTGAGCGATGCGTTGATCCGCGCCGGGTTGAAGGACTCGACGGACAGCGTCGATGTCGTCGTCACCGGCGGCGCAATCTACGTGCCCGGCAGCGACTCGACGCGAATCGGCCGGATCGTTCAGGTGTTGCAGGAACTGAAAGGTGTTGGACCGATCTTCCGCAACGTCCGCGGGGCGCGGCTCGAGGGGACGGGCACACTGCCGCTCGGTTGCGTCGGCGTCGACGGCGCGCTGGCGCCGGATGTCCTCTACTCGAACGACTGGAGCAACGAAGCGAACGAGTACGGTCACCCCGGCAGCGCCTGGTCCGGCCCGACCAGCAAGGCAGCAACGCACGGCAGTATCAGCCCCTGGGACGTGCGGAACTCGTTGGTTGCCGCCGGTCCGAGCTTCAAACACGGCCTGGTCAGCGCCGTTCCCGCCGGCAATGTCGATATCACGCCGACGCTGCTGCACACGCTCGGGCTGCCCCTGACCGATGACCTCGACGGCCGGCTCCTCTCGGAGGCGCTGGTCGATGGACCATCACCCGACAGCATCACCGTCGACCGCAGCGTCCTCGCCGCCGAGTCCGAGCATGGTCGCTTCAAGCAGTGGGTCCAGATCTCCAAGGTCGATCGTACCCGCTACGTCGACTTTGGCTGGGTCGAACGGTAGCTCAGCAGGTCTCGATTCTATTGTCATCCTGAACGAAGTGAAGGATCTCGGAGGCGGATTAGCCTCCGAGATCCTGCTCACGATGTCCCGCTTCTTTGCTCAATCCCGTCGGGCGATCGACCCAACTACGCCGGCATCGGTACCTGGACGCGGACCGTTGTTCCTTCCTGTGGCGCGCTCCGCAGGTCCAGGTCGCCGCCGACCCGTGTGACCCGCTCGCGCATCGAGCGGAGGCCGAGATGGCCGGGGAAGGAGCCGGTTGGGTCGAAGCCGCGACCGTTATCGCGTACCTCGAGGACCAGGCCGTCGGGGCAACGGTCGAGGCGGACCTCAATCCGGCTGGCGCCGGCGTGCTTCACCGTGTTGTGCATCGCTTCCTGCGCGATCCGGTAAAGCGCTTCCTTCGCTTCGATCGTGGTATTGGGTTCGTCGCGGAGGTGGGCCTCGATCTCGATGCCGTGGCGGGCGCGGAGCGCGTCGACCTGCTTGGCGATCGCCGCGACGAGGCCCTCTTGTTCGAGTGACTCCGGTCGTAGCTCGAAGAGCAGCGCGCGCATCTCGGCCATCCCCATATCGGCGAGGTTGAGGATGTACTCGGTCGAGGCTTCGGCCCGTGTCGCATCACCGCGCTCGAGCAGGGTCCGCACCGTGCGGGCGCCGAGGCCGATGCTGAACAAGACCTGTGACACGGAATCGTGCAACTCGCGCGCGAGGCGCTGTCGCTCTTCGAGGGCGGCCAGTTTCCGGGCCTGCTCGAACAGCCGGGCGTTCTCGACCGCCGATGTCACCTGGTTCGCCATCGTTTGGGCAAGCGTGGCGTGGCGCTCGGTGTAATATCCCGGCGTTTCATGGGTGAGCACGAGCGCGCCGATCAGCTTCCCCTTGTGCAGGAGCGGCGCCACGAGCAGGCACTGGAGATAGCTGGCCGTCGTCCGCAGATACTCCTCGCCCATCTGCGACCGATAGAGCCGTGCCTCGGCGCTGTCATCCCAGATGTCGGGGATGATCACCGGCTCGCCACGATAGAGCCGCGCCTCGGCTTCGGTGGACATCGTCGTCGCCGTCGGTCGCGAGAGCACGACCTCGCGGGGCAGCGGACCGCGGTACTCGCGGGCACGGACATCGTCACCATCGACCGACAGCACCAGCGCGGAGGTGTAGTCGAGGACCAGCTTGATCTGGTCGAGGATCAGGCTGAGCAGCGGCTCCAGTTCGAGGGTGGAGGACACCGTGCGGGAGATCTCCAGCAGCGTCGCCAACTCCTCGGCGGTGCGGCGCTCGTGCGCGAAGAGACGGGCGTTCTCGATCGCCGTCGCCGCCTGGGCGGCGATCGCCATCGCCAGCCGGGCATGATGCTCGGTGTAATAGCCCGGTGTGTCCTTCGAGATGCCGATGAACCCGATCGCGCGGTCGCCCGCGACGAGCGGGACTGCGAGCCAGGAGCGCACGTTCCGCACCGACGTGGTGTCGCTGGAACCTTGCGTCCGCGCTCGAAAAGCCTGGGCCATGTCGCTGTCGCCGAGCACATCGTCGATCACGACGGGCCGCAGCGCGCTGAGCGATTGCCAGAGCTTTCCGCCCTGGCTCAGCGGCCAGTGCACGCCGATCAGCTCGGGATTCGGCTCGCCTGGCGCGATGCCGCTGCGATCGTCAACGATGCGGAACATCCCGTCCTCGACCAGGATCACGACGGAGCCGGTATAGTCGGCAACGACCTTGAGTTGCTCGAGGATCAGATCGAGGAGTGACTTCAGGTCGAGCGTCGACGAGATCGTCTGCGATACCTTGAGCAGCGACGCCGTCTCACGGGTGCGCTCTTCGACCCGTTCTTCGAGCAACCGTTGCGCCTCGATCCGCTCCGTCACGTCGATGTGCATGACGACCACCGCATGCAACGTGCCGGCCTCGTCGTTGATCGGGTAGATCAGCGTCTGCACCCAGATCGGCGGGCGGCCGGCGAGACGAGGCTCGTCCGTCGAGGTGTAGCGCGTGACCGGCAGGGCGACCGTCTCGCCACCGAACCCACGCCGGATGTAGGGCATCAACCCGAGCGCCTCCAGTGCGGCGCTCTCGAACACGACCGGCGTCTGGATCGAATCATCGCGCGGTCCCCACATCGCGAGCTGCGCGGGGTTTCGATAGATCGCGCGGCCATCGGGGAGATAGACCTGCACGGCGGAGGGGAACCGATCGAAGAGGCTCCGCAGGTTCAGTCCGGCGATCCGCATCACTTCATCGGCGGTGGCCGGTCCGATCGCTTCGACGTTGGGTTCAGGCATGGTGTTGTCCCAGATCACACGTTCCGCTACTGCCGCCCGCTAGGCGGTGAGCCCCAGGCGCCCGGCCTGGAGCGCCGCCTGGGTCCGGCTCTGCACGCCGAGCTTGGCGAGGATGTTGCTGACGTGCGTCTTCACGGTCTTTTCGCCGATCTGCAGTTCGCGGGCGATCTCCTTGTTCGCGAGGCCGCGGGCAAGCAGGCGGAGCACATCCGTCTCGCGTTCGGTGAGCGGCTCCGACCCCGGTGGCGCGGCCAGCGGGTGGATCTCGCGCATCAACAGACCGGCCGCTTCGGGCGAGAGTTGCACCTGTCCGGCGGCGGCCGCATTGATCGCGCGGATGACATCCGGCGCGTCTGTGTTCTTGAGCAGGTAGCCGATCGCGCCGGCCCGCACGGCGCCGACGACGATGTCATCGTCCAGCGCGCTGGTCAGCGCCAGCACCTCCGTCTCCGGCAGCTCGCGCCGGATCTTGGACGTCGCCTCGATCCCGTCCATCACTGGCATCAACATGTCCATCAGGACCACATCCGGCTGTAGCTCTCGCGCCAGCCGAACCGCTTCCGCGCCGTCCGATGCCTCGCCCGCGACCTCCAGCTCCGGGTCCAGGGTCAGTAACATGCGCAACCCTTGCCGCACCACCGAGTGGTCGTCGGCGATCACGATGCGGATGCTCATTGGTGTTCTCCGTCCTTTGACGGAGCCTGCTCTTCGGCCAATGGCCGAGGCATGACCGGCCCCGCGCTCGGTTCGGACCGAGTGTCCATTACTAAAGACTGTATCAGAGGCCGAATGTCCGCACTGTGAACCGGCCAAACTTTCTCCATCACAATTTCACGTATAGGGAGCACCCCACCATGGTTCTCGAATTGCAACGGTCCGAGGCGAATGCCAGCGCGTCCGCCGGCGAGCAGCCGATCATCGCCATGCGCGATGTGGTGAAGACCTATGACACCGGTGATATCAAGGTCCACGCCCTGCGCGGCGTCAGCCTGACGGTGCCGCGCGGCGAGATGCTGGCGATCATGGGCCCGTCCGGCTGCGGCAAGACGACGCTGCTCAACTGCGTCAGCGGTCTCGACACGATTGATCAGGGTCTCATCCACATCGACGGCACCGATATCAACCGCATGAGCGATAACGCCAAGACCACCTTTCGCGCCCGGCAGATGGGCTTCATCTTCCAGTTCTACAACCTCTTGCCCGTGCTGTCGGCCATCGAGAACGTCGAGCTGCCGCTCGTCGTCTCCGGTGTCAGCGGCAAAGAGGCGCGCCGCCGCGCCCACGATGCGCTTCAGCAGGTGGGCTTGCAAGAGTGGGCGGGGCACCGGCCGGCACAGCTGTCGGGCGGGCAACGGCAGCGGGTGACGATCGCGCGGGCATTGGTGAACGACCCGGCGATCGTCTGGGCGGATGAGCCGACCGGCGATCTGGACTCGCAGACGGCGGACGAGATCATGACGCTGCTGGAGACGCTCAATCGCACGCACCAGCAGACGTTCGTGATCGTCACCCACGACCCCGGCATCGGCGCCCGTTGCCATCGCATCATCCACATGCGCGACGGCAACATCGTCGGCGAGGAACGTCCGCGACTGGCCGCCTGACCGCGGATCTGACATGCCGCGTGATCCGCTGCCCCGCGACTCACACGGCACTCGACCGGCATACAGAAGGATTCAGCCGCAATGGACTCACTCTTTGGCATCTCCATGTCCAGCATCATGCTGGTGATGGTCGCGCTCTTCGCCGTCTGCGTGACCGGGGTCGCCGTCATCTTCCTCTCCAACCGGACGATGTTTCGGATGGGACTGCGCAATATTTCTCGCCGGGGGACGCAGACGGTGCTGGTCGTGGTCGGCCTGATGCTCGCCACGCTGATCATCACCGCCTCGTTCACTACCGGCGACACGATCGACTACTCCTTCACCAAGGCGACCTACGACAATCTCCAGCGCACCGACATGCGCCTCGACTTCGGCAGCGCCAACGGCGACGGCACCCGCGGCTATGCGAACCAGGGCCTGACCGTCGCACTGGAAGACCAATTCCAGAACGACCCCGACATCGAGGGGTTCCTCCCCTACCTGCACGAGAGCGTGCCGGCGGTGAACCCGCGCACCCGCCTCTCGGAGCCGTCGGTCAGCCTCACCGGCATCGACCCGGCCCGGCAGGCGCAACTCGGCGGCCTGCGACTGGTCGGTGGCGGCACAGCGGACCTCGCCGCGCTCGGCGACACCGACGCATTCGTGGGCCGGACGATCGCCGAGGATCTCGACGTGGCGACAGGCGACCTGCTCACGGTCTATGCCCAGGACCGCGAGTGGACGCTGTCCGTTGCCGGTGTCGTCGAAGATGAGATCGCCAGTGGCATGACGAGCATCGGCGGTCCGGAGTCCACGGCGAACGCGGGCGGCATCGCCGTCCTGCTGCCGACGGCGCAGCGGATCACCGGCCATCCCGACCAGATCAATTGGATGAGCGTCGCGCTCGAGGGTGGCGTGCGCGGCGGCATGGAGCGCACGGACGCGGCTCAGCCGCGCCTTGAGGAATTTCTCCAGAGTCCCGAGGGCAAACAGGCGGTCGGCCTCGGGGACTTCAACGTCACGGTTGACCCGATCAAGCAGGATCTGATCGGGTCGGCCGAGAGCTTCAGCGCCGTCTTCACCACGATCTTTCTCGTCCTCGGCCTCTTCTCGATCGCCGCCGGCATCCTCCTGATCTTCATGATCTTTGTGATGCTCGCCGCCGAGCGGAAGACGGAGATGGGCATGGCCCGCGCGATCGGCGCGCGCCGGAGCA
>JBFXAN010000094.1:0-23575 GCA_050184225.1 Dehalococcoidia bacterium
AGGAGTGCGTCCGGCGCGGTCGTGTCGGGCGCGTCTTCATCGCCGGCGCCGGCGCGGGCGCCGAGCACGACGATGTCCGGCTCGCCGGCGATCATCGCCTGCAACCCCGTCCGGACGGACGGGTAGGCAGCGACCACGATCACGCCGATCACGCCGCGATTCCTCGGGGCCGCGGGATCGCCATCACCTCGCGCCGGCGACCGCCACGAAGGATATGCAGGCGGCGCGGCTCGCCCGGACGGCGGGCGGTCAGGGCGCGTACCAGCTCATCACCATCGCGGGCGGGAAGGTCATCGATCGAGAGCAACACGTCGCCGATCATCAGGCCGGCCTGCTCGGCGGCGCTGTTGCGGACGATCTCCGCGATCAGGACGCCGGCGCCTTCGTCAAGCCCCGGCAGTTCCACGGACTGGCCCGCCACGCCGAGGACGGGACCACCGGGAGCGCGTTCGACGAGGAAGCGCTCGACCGTGTTGGAGGGCACCGCGATCGAGACGCCCGGTCCCATCACCATCGCGTTGATGCCGATTACCCGGCCCTGGGCGTCCGCGAGCGGCCCACCGGAATTGCCGGGCATCAAGGTGATATTCGCCTGCACGGCCTCGCGCAGCCGCAGGCTGCCACCGGCGATCCCGGCGCCGACGCCGCTGATGATGCCGGCGGTCACCGCTCGCATCTCGCCGAGCGGATTGCCGACGGCCAGGACAAGCTGACCCACTTTGAGTGTCGCGGAGTCACCCCACGGCAGTGGCGTCCCACCGCCCTCGTCCGTCTGGAGCGCGGCCAGATCGACGCTCGGATCGCGGGCGACGACGCGGGCGCTCCTTGGCCTGCCATCGGCGAAGGCCACCTCCGCCGTCTCGCCGGTGGCGACATGATTGTTGGTGATCACCAGTCCATCATCGCGCCACACCGTCCCGCTGCCGCTGCCACCGCCGCGACTGCGAACCACGGCCACACCACCGCGCAGCCGCTCACTAACTTCTGCTGCCGCCTCGCCGAACCTGCCGGCGAGTGCCGCTGCTGATGCAAGCGTTGTCATGATAGAACCTTTCTTACCCCTCCCCCGGCCCCTCCCCCCGCTGATGCGCGGAGCGGGGTGCCTCGCCGGATCTGGGGTGCCAACGTAGACCGCCTCACGGACCAGACTGGCGCGAAGACGACGCTGGCACCATCGCCTGATCAGGACTCCCCTCTCCGCGCGTCAGCGGGGGGAGGGGCCGGGGGAGGGGTCCGTATCTATTCTCGTTCCCCCACGGTCACGCTGACCTCGCGGATTTCGCCGCCGCGGATGATTCGCAGTGGGGTTGGCTGGCCGACGCGGTCGGGGCTGAGCAGGCGCTGCAATTCGTCTGTGTCGCGAACGGGGTGTCCGCCGAGGCCGACGATGATGTCGCCGATCAGGATGCCGCCCTGCTCGGCGGGTGTGCCGGCGGCGACCCGGGCGACGAGGAGGCCGGTTTCCTGGCCTGCCGTCTCCTGGAGCGGCGCAGACAGGGGTACGGCCTGGCTGGTCAGTCCGAGGAATCCGCGCTTCATCTTGCCGTGGGCGAGCAGCGCCTGGACGACGCTGTCGGCGGCGGCGGCCGGGATCGTGATGCCGCCGGTGCGGCTGATGCCGGAGCTGTTGATGCCGATCACCCGACCGGCCGTGTCGATCAAGGGACCGCCGGAGAAGCCGGGATACATGGTGACGTCGGCGCGGATATAACCCTCGACAGTCGAGCCGCGGCCGGACTGCCAGGGACCGCCGATCGCGCTGATTACGCCCATCGCCGCCGTCAGGCCGGTGTCGCCGGGACGGCCGAGGGCGAGGACGAGATGGCCGACCTTGGCGCCATCCGCACGTGGCGCGGCGGCGGGTCCGCTCTGGACCCGGAGCACGGCGAGGTCGCTGCCGGGGTCACGTCCGGCGATCGTCGCCGGTAGGTTCGTGCCATCGGCCAGGGTCACGCTGATGTCCTCATCGCGCTCGATCACGTGGTCGGCGGTGAGGATGACGCCGTCCGTCCAGGCGATGCCGCTGGCGGGCATCCGCCGCCGCGCGTTGACTCGCACGGTGTAGTTGCTCGCGTGGTCCACTGCTGCTGCCAGCGCGTCCGATAGTTCCTGTAACGCGCCGTTCTGTGTCTCGTTCATGCCGCCCTCCGTTGTGCGTGCTCTGTCTGTAGTTCAAGCATGGCGCAGCGGCAGGGGTGCGATCACCACCGGTCCAGCCAGCCGCTCGACTAGACGAACGGCTAGGAAGCGGCTGGATAGGAACACGTCAACATGGCAGAGGTGATGACCCTGATGAGGAGGAAGGAGAAAAGCGATGCCGCCGGTGAAGCGCGGGCGGGGTTCGCGCTTCACCGGCGGCATTCGGGTGAACATTGGAGCTACTGTATTACAGTAACATATCGTTCGCGAGATCGCAAATCATACGTCGTGTAACAGGCGGGGCGCTCTCCACCAGTCATCGATGTCACCCGGAGAGCACACCGTTCTCTTGCAGGAACCGTTACGGTTTACGCCGCGCGGTCCTGTTTCCCCGCGCCGACCGACACCGGCTGCCGGTTATCCGCTTCCGAAGAAACCGCCGGCGCAAACGACCGGCCGCACTGAAGGCAGGTCAGGGTGATCGGGCCATCATTCCGGTCCAGATACAGATCCCCATGGCACCGCGGGCATCCTTTCCGCATCATCATCTCGCACACTCCATTGTGGCGTTCGGTGGTGGGTGGTCAGACACCCAGGTTCAGGCGACGACGACCGGCCACCTGCGGCCGGCTACGAGGCACGCGCCTCGGCAATGCGGCTCAACGCCTCCGGACTAAGCACCCGCACGCGGGTGCGGCCGAGGGCGATGATGCCATCTGATTCGAACTGGTTGAGCACGCGGGTTGCCGTCTCACGCGATGTGCCGGCGACCTCCGCGATCTCAGACTGCTTGATCGGGAAGACCTCGTAATCGGGCGGCGGCACCAGTTGCAACAGCGCCCGTGCCAGCCGCGCCGGTACCGCCTTGACCAGCCGGTCCTCGAGCCGCTGCGCCGAGGTCAACAGGCGCGTCGCGACGGCTTCGAGCAGGCGGACGGCCAGCTCCGGCTGGGACCGCAGCAGCGCTTCCACCGATGCCCGCTCCACGGCCAGGACCTCGCTGTCTTCGGACGCCTCGGCATATGTCTCGTGCAGGCGGGTGGGGCTGAGTACCGCCTCGGCGAGCAGGGAAGGGGCGGGTACGGTCTCGATGACGACCTTCTTCCCCTCCTCGGTGACGAGGAAGACATGCGCGCGTCCGGAGCGGAGCACGAACAGGTGCTCGGCCGGCTCGCCCGCCGCGTACAGCGTCTGGCCACGCTTGGCGGTGAAGGTTCGAACGCCAAGCGGCCGAGCGGTGCGGGTCGCGTGGCTCAAGCGGAAGCGGCTGATCTCGGCCGGCATCGGCGCCGGTCGAACCGGACTGATGCGGTCAGTAAGGGAGGCAACCATCGCTCGCTCCTCTGGCCACGAGCCGGGGCGGGGCTCGAGTTGCGTGGGTTGAATCCGTCTGTCCAAGCCTGACGGCACTTCCCCACGCTGAGATTCTGCTCCTGAATCGATGGCGTATCTCCCGCCGCACGTCCGGTGTCGGTGCGGTCAAAAGGTCTGTCGGTACCCTGGACCATCGTCCAGGGTCTTCCCAACCGAAAAACCACACCCGGTACGTGGAGCGGCGGCGACATGTTCAGTCCGGCTCGCCGCAATTGCCGCAGCTCTCACAGTCGGTTCGAGCATTGAGTGTCCTGGTCACTGTGTCATCCTGAGCGAAGCGAAGGATCTCGGCGGTGACTCTGCGTCCGAGATCCTTCGCTTCGCTCAGGATGACAGCATGGTTCGGTAGCCTAAAGTTCCACACATGCTCTCAGGGTGGCCGGCTACGTGACGATGCCTTCGCGGATGGCGAGGCGGACGGCCTCGGTTCGCGATGAGACACCGAGCTTCTGGAAGATGTTGCCGACATGGAAGCGGACGGTGCCGTGGGAGATGTGCAGCCGAGCGCTGATCTCCTTGTTTCTGGCGCCATCGACCAACTGGCGAAGCACATCCATCTCCCGCGCCGTCAGATGATCTGCCTCGGCCTGCGGGCGCGCCAGCCGGCCGATCTGCTCGACCAGTCGTGTCGCCACCACCGGCTGCAGCAACGACTGGCCTTCGTTGACGGTGCGCACCGCCCGCGCCAGTTCCTCGGCCGAGACATCTTTCAAAAGGAAGCCACGGGCGCCCGCGCGGATGCCGTCGAAGATCACCTCGTCGCGGGCATAGGTTGTCAGGATGATCGGGCGGATGCCGAGGTTCTCGCGGGTGAACGCCTGGATCACCTCGATCCCGCTGAGGCCGGGCATCTGCACATCCATGAGGGCGACATCGGGCCGAAGCTGCCGCGCCCGCGCCAGTGCCTCCTCACCGTCCGCCGCCTCCGCGATCACGACGATGTCCGAGTTCGACTCCAGCATCCGGACGATGCCATGGCGGGCCACCGCATGGTCGTCGGCGACGAGGACGCGGATCGGCCAGTTCTCCGGACCACGGCCGGCGCCACCGGCGGCCGCATGTCCGGCGTCGATCGTCGAGACGAGATAGGGAACCCGCACCTCGACGCGTGTCCCCCGTCCCGGTTCGCTCTCGAGCGCCATGGCGCCGCCCATCAGACGGGCACGCTCCTGCATGCTCGTCAGGCCAAAGCCTCCGTCCGGACCGGCGGCGCCGCCGTTTTCGATGCCACGGCCGTCATCCTGCACGACCAGCACGAGGTCGCCCGACTCGAAGCGGAGTTGCACGACCACGACCGTCGCCTCGGCGTGGCGGCTGACGTTGGTCAGCGCTTCCTGGGCGATCCGGTAGATGCCTGCCTCGATCGCCGGTGTCAGCGGCCGGGGCCGACCCATCGCCGTGAACCGACTACTGAAGCGGCCCGACCGTGACTCCTCCTGGAGACGGCTTTCCAGTGCTTCGGCGAGCGATGCCTCCTCCAGGATCGGCGGGCGCAGTCCCCAGACGGAGCGGCGTGCCTCCTCCAGCGCCGCGCGCGCCAGTTGTTGCAGTGACTTCAGTTCGGCCCGTGCTTGGGCCGGCTCCTGCTCGAGCAGGTCTTCAACCGCTTCGATTTGGAGGACCATACCGGTGAGCGACTGGGCCAGCGTGTCGTGGATCTCGCGGGCGAGGCGGTTGCGCTCCTCGGTGACGGCGAGCTCGCGGCTCTGTTGATAGAGGCGGGCGTTCTCGATCGCGACCGCCGCGTGCTTCGCGAACAGCGTCAGCACCTGCACGTCGGCGTCGGTGAAGTGGCGCGACGGGTCGGCGGCGCAGATGCCGAAGACGCCGGTAATCACGCCCTGCCAGAAGATCGGCACGGCCAGCCAGGGAGCAAGATCGTAGAGCGCCTCGAGCGGGATCGGCGCCGGGAGGTCACCGTAGTCGGTGACGACGACCGGTTCCCGCCGGCCCAGCGCCAGCCCCATCACGCCCGTCCCTGCCGGGATCAGCGTGCCCGGCTCCTCGGGAATGTTGACGAGGGCCGCGAGCGCCAGCGCGTCGTCGTTCGGCTGGGCCAGTCCGACGGCGCCGCCGTAGGCCTGGAGCAACTCGACGGCGGCGGCGACGATCCGATGGAGGAGCCGCTCCTGGTCCAGTTCGGAACTGATCGACTCCACGACCTCGCGCAGCGTCTCGATCTGGTGGGTGTGATGGCGCATCTCATCGAGCAGGCCCGCGTGCTCCATCGCGATCGCGATGCGCATCGCCGCCTGCTCCATCACCCGGATGTGGCTCTGATCGAAGCGGTCGCCTTCGATTGTTCCGGCAAGGAGCGCACCCCGGACACGTTCGCCGGAGGTCAGGGGTGTCGCCAGCCAGACCGGCGCATTGTCGAAGGCGGCATAGATCGGTGACGAGGTCCGCTCGTAGACCGACCGGCCCTGGCGAAGGGCGGAACCGAGCGGCGTCGCGACGACACTCTGGAGGGGAACGCGCCGCGGCTCACCGATTGGGTAGAGCGGCCGAACGTCGAGATCGTCGTCGCCAACGATCACCACGGCCAGCGGTCCGTCCGGCAGCACGCCGCGCAGATGGACGGCTGCTTCGCCGAACGCGGCGATCGGATCGCCGGCGCCCCGCATGATCGCGGTGATCGCGCTCAGCGCCGCAAGTTCGCGTTCTCGTCGCGCCAGCTCGGCGGCAATCGTGCCGCTCGGGGCAACTTCGAGACCCGGCCCATGTCGCATACGGCCCCCGCGTCTCATGCTGCCGTGCATTGTACGTCGCTGAGCAGATAAAACAAGTGTTTGGAACACATGATCTGAACCGATTCGCGCCATTGTGACTGATATCGACAGGTTATCGTCTTTTCAGGGCTTTGCTCAGCCTGATCGGTGCGCCGATCACCAAACCGGATGTGCGCTCGTTCGCCGGTCAGGGCGTGCCGCGATACGGCGGCGCGGCGGCCGCGTTATCGGGAGAGGAGCGCGCGGCTGATGCGGTAGTCGCGAACGGTCGGCGAGAGCAGGAAGGTTGCGATCGCGATCACGATCGCGAAGCCACAATGGATGACCGTGACCGCTGCCGGACCGACGAGGTCGGCGCCCCAACCCGCGTAGACCGCGCCGAGCGGGGAGAGCCCCATGTTGAGGGTCGTGAGGCTCGTCACCCGGCCGCGCATGTCGTCGGGAATGGAGAGTTGGAGGAGGGTCTGATTGGAGGTGAGATAGATCATTTCGAAGAAGCCGGACAGCATGAGCAGCGGTACCGCCAGCACGAGCACGGTGCTGAAGGCAAACCCGATCAAGGACAACGCGAGCAAGACAAGCGCGCCGAGCTGAAGGATGCCGCGCCGATCGACCCGTCCGAGTGACGCCGCCACCAGTCCGCCGAGAACGCCGCCGACGCCGACCGCCGAGAGGAGGATGCCGAGCACCTGCGGTCCGCCGTGGAAGACCTCGACCGCATAGATCGGCGGCAGCGCGGTGAACGAGGGAATGATGAAGAGCGGCAGCACCCAGCCGAGCATGAGGAACGCCCGCGTGACCGGCGCCCGCCGCACATACCGAACGCCGTCCGACATATTTTTCGTCATGCTCTGCTGCTGTCCCGAAGGAACGTGCGGCGGGAACACGAGCCGCAATGTATTGAGCAGGATCAAGACGTAGGCGAAGGACTGGACGAGGAAGTTGCCGCCGGGGCCGAAGAGCAGGATGAGGAATCCGCCGACCCCCGGACCGACCGACCGCATCAGCCCCCATCCCGTCTGGATCAGGGCGACGGCGTTGGGTGCGAGCGAGCGGGGCAGCAGGACAAAGACGACGGTCTGGCGGAGGGGCTGGTCGATCGCCTGCGCCAGGCCGCCGAGGAAGGCGAAGGCGAAGAGATACCACACCGCCTGATGACCGGCGAGCAGGACGACGCCGAGGACAAAGCTCATCACCATCAGCCAGGCGGCGGTGCAGAGCATGAGCGTGCGCCGGGCGACCCGGTCGATGATCACGCCGGAGACAGGCGCCAGCCCGACCGTCGCGATCGAGCGGGCGAGGTTGACGAGGCCGAGCATCGCGCCCGAGCCGGTCAGGTCGAAGACCAGCCAGCTGATCGTCACCTGCTGAATCCACTGGGCCAGGTTGCTGAGGATGCTGCCGAGCAGCAGCAGACGGAAGTTGCGGAGGCGCAGCGAGGCGAACGTCCCCGAGCTTGCCGCCGGCTGCGCGGTGTCGCCGCCGTGAGGGGTTATTTCAGGGATCGAGGCTCCGGCCATGCCGCTCCTTCTCCGGCGCCACCCCTGGTATCCTCGGCGCGGCCTGGAGTACTCATGTCATCCTGCGCGAAGCGAAGGATCTCGGGGGATGACTAGGTCCGAGATCCTTCGCTTCGCGCAGGATGACAACGATGGTCGATCAAGGGTCAAGGCGCGAGCGCCGCCGGCTTCGCCGATCAGGTTCCCAGTGTACGCATGGCTATCGACGCAGTACCATGCCGCCCCAGACGAGGCGCTCCTCGCGACGCGGGTCGTTCTCTACCTGGCTGGGCACGTCGAAGATCATCGTTGCCCGTGTACCGGTGTCGTAGGCCGGCCACTCCGGTAGCCCTGCATCGTTGGGGTCGCCGCTCCGCGCAAAGGCAACCCATGCCTGACTCATGATCGCGGCCAGTTCCTGACGGTCGGGCTTCGACCCGGTGATCGGGGCGACATCGGGTTGGTCGAAGACAAACGGGATCTCCAGCGCGTGCGCCGACTTGAACAGGCCGCCGAGGTAGTCGCTCTCCCAGGTGAAGAGGTACATGTAGACGGGAGCGGGACCGCCCGCCGCCTTGCGCTCGGCCAGTTGAATCGAGGCGAGCCGCGTGCTCTCGCTGGAGATGCCGATCAGCAGTTCCCAGGGCGTGTCATTCGGACGGGTGCGGCGGTAGAGGTCGAGGATTTCGTCGCGGCGGTCGCCGAGCATCGGCGTCAGCCGTTCGATCAATTCGTGCTCCTCGAGGCGCCGTCGCCGGGGATCGCCCGCGAGGAACAGCGCCGCTTCATCCTTGTTGGAGCCAATCAGCAGCGGGACGTTGGCGGCGGTTGGCGCGGCGACGGGATCGAAGGGGTGGGTCGGGAGATAGGCGCCATCAACGACGGGGCGGAGGAGGAGGGCGTTGCTGCGCATCCGTGTCCCGAAGGGGCTGCTCTGCGGCGGCACCGGCAAGGTGGCAAGCGCCTCCGTGAGTTGCTCGTGGGGGAGCGACTGGAGCTTGTGCAGTTCGTTTGACTTGATGCCGAGGTGGGAGAGCAGCCGTTCGGCGAAGGTGGTCGCCTCGGCCGCGTCCGCGCCGCGCAGACCGGGGCCGCTCTGGACGATCGCGCGGTGAAAGAGACCCTCGGCCGATGGCATCGCCAGCAACGTGCTCACCTTCGAGCCACCGCCGGATTCGCCGAAGATCGTGACGTTGTCGGGGTCGCCACCGAAGGCGGCGATGTTCTCGCGTACCCACTCCAGCGCCAGGACGATGTCGAGCAACCCGGCAACACCCGACCCGGCGAAGTCGGGGCCACCGAGGTCGGCGAGGTGGAGATAGCCGAAGACGTTGAGGCGGTGGTTGACCGTGACGACGACGACATCGCCACGCGTGGCGAGAGCGGCGCCGTTGTACCAGCCTTCGGAGCCGGCGCCTTCGGCGAAGCCGCGGCCGTGGAGCCAGACCATCACCGGCCGGCGGCCGCCGTCGCCCGCGCTTGGCGTCCAGACGTTGAGGACGAGGCAGTCCTCATCCTGGGGCAGCGACGGCATGTAGCCGATCGTGCGCTGGTCGCTGAGGGCGGTATCGGCGACGGCGCCCCGCTGCGGACAGATCGGACCGAACAGCGTGGCATCGCGGACGCCGGTCCAGGGCCGCGGCGCTTGCGGTGGCAGGAACCGCCGGTCGCCGCCGGTGGGTCCACCGTAGGGAATGCCACGGAATACCTGAACACCATTCGGCTCGGTCGTCCCTTGAACCTTGCCGGCCGCAGTCTCGACGACATCTGCCATGATCTACCTCCTGCCCGCCGTTCCAAACGGGCCAGAGCGACGATATCAATGCCTCACTCGCACGTCAACGTGAGGGTTTGGTGCGGTCGCTCCCTTCGATCTATGGTGCTCAGTCCAAACCTTCGGATGACCGGTGCTGCTGCCATGGGTTAGGCCGGCGGCGGTTCCAATGCCCGCCGATGCTCCGGCCGTGAGGTCGGTCTGGAGCCGCTCGTCCGCGTTCTACGGTGAACGTGCCGGCATTGCCAGTACGGCGTGTGGATGAGGACGCGCGCCGGAACCCCTCATGTCTGCCGGCAACCCACGTCATGTTTCAGCGCCGGCAGGCACCTCCCACGGACGGTGTGTCTCCGGCTCGGAGGAGTACCTTGATGAAGTCACCCAGATATCTGCTGTTGCTCGTGACCGTCGCGATCGTGCTGGCCGGCGTCCTGGCGTCGGGCTGCGACGACGACGAGGCCGAGGCAACCACCCTCCCCAGCGCGACCATCACCGCGCGCGACTACAGCTTCGACGCCCCCGACACGATCGCCGGCGGGCGAGTTGCGTTCAACTTCCAGAACGAAGGACAAGAGGAGCATCACGCTCAGTTTGTCCGGCTGAACGACGGCGTGACCGTCGAACAGCTCGTCGCGGCGCTCCCCCAGGGAGAGGAGGTTCTCCTCTCGATGACCACCATCGCGAGCGGCCCCGGCGCAACCGACCCCGGCGGCGAATCCGAGATCATCCTCGACCTGACCGAAGGCTCGTATCTCATGCTTTGTTTCATCGCTTCCGAGGACGGCGTGCCGCACCTGGCGAAGGGCATGCTCCGTCCCTTCCAGGTGAGCGGTGGCGCGGCCGAAGCATCGCCGCTCGACCTCGACGGTGAGGTCGTCCTCAGCGACTTCTCGATCGCGATGCCGGAGGTCGAGGCAGGTGAGCAGATCTTCCGCGTCACCAACAACGGCCCTCTGCCGCATGAGGTTGTCCTGATGAAGCTCGTCGAGGGGTCGACGCTCGCGGACGTCCAGGCGTTTGTACAAGGTGCAGCCGGTCCGCCGCCGAGCATATTGCTCGGCGGCACGTCCGGTATCGCGCCGGACGGACGCGCGTGGGTCCGGTTCGACATGACACCGGGTACGTATGTCGCCATCTGCTTCATTCCCGACCCGCCCTCCGGCAAATCACACTTCCAATTGGGAATGCTGTCCACCTTCACGGTGGACTAGATCGAGTCCACGGTGGCCGGATGGTTGTCTCACTCCGGCCGCCGTGTTGTCTGGGATGCCCGCGACTTCGCCGGTTTGGTATCATGCGCATCGCCCCGTCGAGGAGTGGTGCCCGGCATGGCCGATGAGATAGTGACGCTGCTCGGTGATACCCGGCCGCCGGTGCCGGTGCCGGAGGAGACGCATGCCCGTTTGGTGGCGCAACTGGCGGAGGCGCGCGAACGGTGGGCGGAACGTCCCTACGATCCGGATGCGTTGATCTGGGTGGGACGGCGCACCGCCTACCTCGGCGACTACCGGAAGGCGATCACGGTTTTCACTGAGGGCATCGATCGCTGGCCGGACGATGCCCGTTTCTACCGCCATCGCGGTCATCGCCGGATCACGCTGCGGCAGTTTGCCGAGGCGGCGGCGGACTTCGAACAGGCGGTTCGGCTGATCGCCGGCACGCCGGACGCCTCAGAGCCGGACGGACAGCCGAACGCGCGTGATATCCCCACGAGCACACTCCACTTCAACATCTGGTACCACCTCGGGCTGGCCCGATACCTGCGCGGCGAGATGGAGCGGGCGCTGTCTGCCTACTGGGCAGCCTACGCCGTCTCCGTCAATCCCGACGCGCTCGTCGCCGCGACGCACTGGCTGTATATGACGCTGCGCCGTCTGGGCCGCGATGATGAGGCGGAGCAGGTGCTCGCGCCGATCACCGAAGACCTGGACGTGATCGAGAACGGCGTCTACCATCGCCTGCTGCTGCTCTATCAGGGCGTGCTCCCGCCGGAATCGCTGGTCGATGCGCCGTCCAACAGCAATGCCACGCTGCACGATGGCACCGCCGGCTATGGCATCGGCAACTGGCATCTCTACAACGGCCGGACGTCGGAGGCGACGGCTTGGTTTCGGCGCGTCTATGCCGGCCCGCAGTGGGCCGCGTTTGGCTTCATCGCTGCCGAAGTGGAGCTGGCCCCCCTGCATGACGGCAGTCACGCGAACTCACATTCCTGAATGGAGAAGCGCGCGACCATGCCGGTTGCACGCGGAGAGGACGGGTGACGTGACAGATGAGATCAGCATCTTTCGGGCAAAGCAGATCGTCACGATGAACCCTTCGAACCCGGAGGGCACGCACGTCGCCGTGCGTGACGGCAGGATCCTCGGCGTCGGAACGCTGGCGGAGGTGGCCGGGTGGGGCGAGTACACGCTCGACGACACCTTTGAGGACAAGGTTCTCGTGCCGGGCATGATCGAGGCACACGCGCACATCCTCGAAGGCGCGCTGGCACAGTTTCCCTACACCGGCTACTTCGATCGCACCCAGCCCGATGGCAGCGTCGCTCCGGGCTTTCGGAGCTACGCCGAACTGATCGACCGGCTCAAGATGCTGGATGCGCAGATGACCGACCCGGACGAGCCGCTGATCGTGCAGGGTTTCGATCCGATCTACTTTCATGGCGAGCCGCGCCTCGGCGTGCGACAGCTCGATCAGGCATCGGCGAGCCGACCGATCTTCGTGCTGCACGCCAGCGTCCATCTAGCCACGGTGAATACGGCCATGCTCCACAGACATGGCATCACCCGCGACACCACGACAGCCGGGGTTGGACGCGACGCCGACGGTGCACCGAACGGTGAACTGCAGGAGTTCGCGGCGATGGCGCTGGCCGCCTCCGGTTTCAAATCGGTTGGCGCGGCGATGGTCGGCAGCGGACGGGCGATCTGGGACCTGGGCTACGCCGCCCGCAATGCCGGCATCACCACGGTCACCGACCTCGGGGGACAATTGCTCAACCGTCCTGAAGCCACGGCGCTCTGGCGGCAGATCGTCGACGACCCGGCGTATCCGGTCCGTGTCGCCGTGTACAACATCCCGGTGTCGCACGGCGCATCGACTGATTTCGAAACGGCCGCCGTGAGGTTATTCCATCTGCGTGACACGGCGTCGAGCGATAAGCTGCGTTTCCCAGGGGTGAAGTTCGTGATCGACGGCTCGATTCAGGGCTGGACAGCGGTGCTCAACGAGCCAGGCTACTACACCGGCCAGGATCACGGGCAGTTGCTAACAGATCCCAAGGAGTTCAAAGCTTGGATGTTGCCGTTCCATCGCGCCGGCGTCAACATCCATGTCCACTGCAACGGCGACCGGACCGTCGATGTTTTTCTCGACGCGGTCGAAGAGTTGCTGAAGGAGGTGGCCTGGCTCGACCACCGCCACACCTGCCAGCACAGCCAGCTGACGACCGCGGCGCAATACCGCCGGATGGCGAAGCTGGGCGTGTGCGCCAATCTCTTTACCAACCACATCTGGTACTGGGGCGACCAGCACTACGAGCAGACCGTCGGACCAGAGCGGGCCAACCGCATGGAAGCCTGCGCCACCGCCAAGCGAGAGGGCGTGCACTTCTCGATGCACAGCGACGCCGCGGTGACGCCGCTCGGGCATCTGCAGACGATGTGGTGCGCCGTCAACCGTGTGACACCGAAGGGGCGGGTGCTGGGTGAGCACGAGCAGGTCAGCGCCTACGATGCGCTCTATGCCTGCACGATCGATGCGGCCTATCAAATGCACTTGGATCACGAGATCGGCAGCATCGAGTGTGGCAAGTGGGCCGACTTCACCGTGCTGGACGAGAGTCCGCTGGACGTGGAGCCGATGAAGATCCGCGACATCGGCGTTTGGGGCACGGTCGTGGGTGGCATCCCCTTCGCCGTCCCGCAACCGAGCGAGCAGCGCCGTTAGCATCCTTCCGCTCCTCAGCCCGGACAATGCCCCAAGAAAGGAGAACAGCGTGACGGTTTGGGATACCAGTTCTCGGGCTGTGAGCGTACGATGAGCAGCGAAATGATGGCGAATCGAGGAGGGAACGCATGTCCGGCTTGGAGTGGATTTTCTCGGTAACGCTCTTTGTGCTCTACATCGGGCTTTTGTTCACGGTCTGCATGCTCACGTTCAAGAAGGGGCACACGCTGCTGGGGATCATCGGCATTTTCTTTCCGATCCTCTGGTTGGTCGGGGCGATCCTGCCGGCAAAACGCGGCTCCCGCTTCGACGTCGAACAGTCGATGCGCTATCAGGCGAACATGGCCGACATGACGCGCTGAACCTGTGCGGCGAGAGCAGATTCTTCAACATCGGTTGTGTCCTGGCTACGACGACGGCGAGACGGGCGAGGAATTCGGGTCAAGCCGGCGTCTAGAACAGCGATACGTAATTGATTCGACTGCGAAGATCTTCCGGTTGCCCTGCCTGAATGAGCAATTGGAGGTCCTCGAGTACTCGGCCGATCGGCGCCCTCCGGCGGAGGAGGATTATTCCTGGAACCTGGCTCTCTGCGATAAAGTGATGGCACATGCTCATCGAGGAGTAGCCGATCTGTCGCCGTCATGTCGAAGACGTCGAGGCTGCCTGTCGTTCCAGCTTTAGCGCCCTCAGCCGCTGGATGAAGGGCGGCGGATCGTCATCATAGACTCTTTCCGCCTGACGGCAGAACTCCAGCCAGTCCGCGATGTAGGCATCCACAGCGGGCTTGTTGTGCAAGTAGTAAAGGATCGTAGCGTAGACCTGCTCCAAGGACACGGAGTCGTAGCGCGCCGCGATCTCTTCCGGCGTGCGCGCCTCGTGGATGTACTCGTAGAGCAGTGTCTCGATGCCGATCCGTGTGCCCTTCAGCCGGATGTCATCCGGTGCGAGGAAGTTGAAGTAGTCTTCGACCTGCACGTTCTTTTCACCATTCGTGGTCTTCACGCGATTCTACGACCCGGCGCCGTTCGCGGCCCGGGCGGCCGCGACCGAAGCCAGCGCATCGCCGGTGGCGAGGGCGCTGTTCGGCATCAACACGATCGTCGCGTTCTCCTGCACCGCCTCGTGCATCACGCCCAGCGCGCGCAGTTGGAGCGCCGTCGGCGTGTAGTGGACGGCGGCTTCGTTGAAGACCTCGGCGGCGGCCTTCTCACCCTCGGCCATCGTCACCTTCGCCTGGGCATCGACCCGCGCCGCTGCCTGCCGCACGAGCGCCATCCGGATCTCTTGATCCTGAACGAAGATGTCTTTCACCTCGACCGACTCCACGTCCACACCCCAGAGAACCGTGCGCTCGTCAATCAAGATCTTGAGGCTGTCGCCGACGGCCTGGCGGTTTTCGTTGAACTCGTGGTAGGTGGTGCGGCCGATGATGTCGCGGAGGGTGGTCTGGACGCGCTGGCGCAGCGCTTCCTGGTAGTTGGCGACCTTCGTCACCGCGAGTGTGGCGTTTTCAACCCGCCAGAAGACGACGGCGTTGACACGCAGCGGCACCTGGTCGAGCGAGAAGTTCTGCACCTCGCCGGAATCGAAGACATCGGTGCGGGTGCGCATGTCGATGCGGTCGTAGATGCGATAGAAGGGCGGGATCCAATTGATCCCCGGCTTGGCAAAGCCGCGAACCTTGCCGAATTTGACCAGTGGCGAGTTTTCCCACTGCGCGATCACCTTGAAGCGGCTGGCGAGATAGAGGCCGATGGCAATGCCGATCGTGCCAACGATCGCCGAGGCGATCCAACTTGCGAAGTAGAGCGGCCCGGCGATCACCGCCGTGGCAAGCAGCGACGCCAGGAAGACGAAGAATTGAACCGTCCCTTCGCCGGCATGGGCAGTGTCTTGTTTCATGACCTCCACAAGCTTTCTAGTCGAACGGTACAAAGGTGTTCGGCCACTCCTATTGTACTCCCGACATTTCGAGGCGGCGTGCGCGCTTAACCTGTCGAAGAGCGTGCGGTCGTGCTGTGGAAGTATCACACGCCAAGGCACATCCGCTCCCTGAACCAATCGTCACGGGAGGCTGCTCCAGGTGGCCGCGCGCGTCTATCCTGAAACGGAGCGCGGCGGCGGCACGGACGTCGGTGAGGAGTGACACGCCCTATGGACCAGGAGATGGAACGGCAGATGCGCGATGTTCTGGCGAAGGAGCGCTTTGGTGTACTGGCAACGCTCTTCGGCGGACGGTTGCACACGGCGACGATCCACTTTGCCGAAACCGACGATCTGGAGTTGATCCACGCGATACGAAGGGACACGCTCAAGGCCGAGCAGGCGGCGGCTAATCCCCGCGTCGTCTTTCAGGTCGATAACCGGGGCATCCTCATGGAGAGCCGCGATCGGTTCGCCCGGATCAGCATCGAGGGAACGCTCCACCAGGTACCGGAGGACGACCCGGACTATGAGGGCTACCGGCGCACCTTCGCGGATAAGCTCCCGGTCGGCGATCGACTTCTCGCCCATCCCGAGATCGCGCTCTACATCCTTCGTCCGTCGGTGATTCGCCTCGCGATTGGCGCCGCAACCGCCGAGGATATCACCGTCACCTACGAGGTCGATGCTGCACCGGCAGCCGGCAACGACGCCGCGTGGCGCAACCCTCACAATGATGCCGATGTCACCGCCACCCAGTAGCGGACAAGGCTGACTGGGCCGGCATCCCATTGATCGTCACACACCCGTTTGCGGATCGCCTGATCCGCTGTCCGGCTGCGCCCGTGAGAGCAGCGCCCAGGTGTTGAACGACGAGATCAGCAGCAGCGAAATCTCCACCGCCGCCAGCCAGTAGAAAGCGCTGAGGGAGTCGAGCAGCAGTGCCACGGCGATCGCGACCAGGCCGCCGTATGGCAGCGCCGAAGCCCCAAACCACGCCTCCTGCGGAAGCTTGAGCGTGTAGGCGCCTGTATTCACGCGGCGCGACTCCTGCAATAGCAGCACGATCGCGAGCAGGCCGAGCGCGCCGATGACGAACAGAGGCAGCGCCATGCCGGTCTTGTTCTGCGACGGAACGAAGAAGAGCAGCGCGATGATCGTCAGCGAGAGGAAGTTGGCAAAGGTCAAGAGGGCGAAGTCGCGGATGTCGGCCAGCGACCCTTGGCGAAAGATGTTCAGTCTCAGTGATACGGCGACGAACAACAGTCCGAGCAAGGTAAAGGCGCCGGTACCCAGGAGCGTGTGAAAGTCGTTCCACTCCGCTACCGCATTGCTGAACGCTCGGTCCATTCATGCCTCCGCCCCAACGCGTACCTATGTCTCGTCGAGCCGGACCCGCACGAGGTCGACGATCATCGCCGCGGCGGCGCTGACCGGCAGCCGCCCGGTATTGAGCACGAGATCGTAGTTCGACGGAATGTGCCAGCGGAGCCCATAATACCGCTGGAGAAATTCGCCCCGCTCGGCGTCGGTGGCTTTCACCTGCCGAACCGCCTCGTCCGGGGAGACGCCTTCCTGCCCGGCGACGAGGCGTGCCCGCTGTTCGAGGGGCGCGGCGATGAAGACGTGGATCGCCTTCGGCGAGCCTCGCAGCACTGCCTGGGAGGCGTGGCCGATGACGACGGCGTCAGTCGTCTCTTCGAGTTGTTGGATCACCTGGTCGATGAATTGTCGATAAGCATCGCTGGACATCGGCGGAACATGGGGAACGCTGGGGATCGCTTCGGCCAGCTCGAAGCCGGATGGATAGCGGCCGAGCGCCTCCATCATCCGGGTGAGCAGCGACGGCACCCGCTCCGCCTGCTCGATCGTCGCCTCAGAGACCTTCGCCCGCATCGCCGCCTGGGTGATGATCTCCCGGTCGACATAGGCCCAGCCGAGCGCATCGGCCACGGCCCGCCCGACCGTCTCTCCCTGCGCACCACGCTGCCGAGCGATCGTCACAATCATCGGCATCACTCACCGTCTTTGAAACACAAAGGGCGCAAAGAGGGCAAAGGGCACAAAGTCCTAAAGACTCTCTTTGTGACCTTTGCCTCCTTTGCCCCTTTGTGTTTCCTATCGCGGTTCACAATCACAGCGGTTCCAGTAGCACGAGGCGGTTGGTCCAGGCGTCGGGCCAGACTTGTTCGAGGAAGAGGACGCGGTCGACGCGGAAGCGTTTGATGCCATTCGGCGAGCGGAGGCCGATCGTGTCGCCGGGGCTGAGGGGGTCGCCGCCGTCGATCCGGCCGATCACCTGACCGGTCAGGTCCTCGCTCGCGATCGCGAACGTGGTCCAGCGTGGCGTGTCGTTCATGATTGCTGTCTCTCTCGTCCGGTGCTCAGCCCCCGGCCAGTTTGACCGCGTAGCCTTTCGACCGCAGCCGTTCGGCGATGCGGTCACGGTGGTCGCCTTGAACCTCGACGGTGCGGTCCTTGACGGCGCCGCCCGCGCCGCAGAGCCGTTTCAGTTCTCCCGCCAGCGCGTCGAGCGCCGTGCCCCGCTCCGGCAGCCCGCGGACGACGGTGACCACCTTGCCGCCCCGACCGCCGCGCTCGCGGAAGATCCGGACGACCCCGTCATCGGGAACGGCAGGGGCGGCCTTCGCCGGGCGCGGGCTTCGACCGGACGGTCCACGCTTTGGCGCTGCGTCGCGGACCGCACGCAGGTCCTGGCGCTGGCGGCCATCGGTGCTGTAGACCAATCGATCGTCTGTCACGCAGCCAGTATATACGCGGTACCCAGGTGCAGCGTGCCGTCGGACGTGAATGCATGGTTCGTGGTGATGCGCAATTTGATTTGAATGGAACGCGGCAACCCGGCACGATGAGGGCGGCTCCCATATCGACTCCCGGAGGCGTGTTCATGGCCCAGATGCCCGATGTTGCGCTGACTGCCGTCCCCGGACGGCGACGCTGGACGCTTGACCTGGCGAAGGAGATCGAGCGGCGAGGGTTCGGCGGCGTCTACTGTCCCAGCTTCGGCGACGGCCTTGGGCTCTGCGAGGCGGTCGCGCTCGAAACGACCACGCTCCGGATGGGCACCTCGATCGCGATCATCTATAGCCGCAATCCGTTCGATTACGCGCAGACGGCATCCTTGATCCACGAGGTGAGTGACGGCCGTTTCACCTTCGGCATCGGCGTCAGCCACGGGCCGACCCACGACCGGATGAACCTCACGGTTGGCAAGCCGCTCTCCGATATACGGTTGTTCGTCCAGCAGCTGCGCGCCGGCGCGCAGCAGACGGGACCGCTGCCGCCGGTGGTGCTGGCGACGTTGCGCGACAAAATGGTGGATCTTGCCGCCGAGGTCGCGGAGGGGGCGGTCTGGGCGAACGCCGCCCGGTCGCGGATGAAGCGCAGTCTCGATCGTCTCACCGCTGAGCAGCGATCCGGCGACTTCTATGTGGGCAACATGATCCCTACCTGCATCGACGACGATCGGGAGGCCGCCGCCAATGTCATGCGTCGCGCCCTGGCCGGCTATGTTTCGCTCCCGAACTACAACAACTACTGGTCTGATGCGGGCTATGCCGAGGAGATGGCGGCGATCCGAGAGGCGATCGCCGCCGGCGAGCGGGAGCGCATTCCCGGCCTGATGTCCGATCGTTGGCTCGCCGATGTCGCCCTCTTTGGTAGCCGCCGCGAGGTACGCGAGGGCGTCGAAGCCTGGCAGGACGCGGGCGTCAAGAGCGTGATCGTCGTGCCGTCCTCAACCCGCGGTGGTCAGCGGCAGGCGTTCGAGGAGTTGTTCGAAGCGTTCGCGTAGCCCACACGGCATACTGGAGATATGGGCGATCGAATCCGGCCCGCCGTACTCGGCATCGTGCTCGTCGTTGCCTATCTGGTATTGGCCGGTGGGGCGCGCGCGCAGGACACCGGCTGGACGATCGATCGGTTTCATGCCGATATCGCGATCCAGCCCGATGCGGCGATGCTCGTCACCGAAGCGATCGACGTCGACTTCGGCAGCCTCGACCAGCACGGCATCTTCCGCGAGATTCCGATTCGGTTCTCCTACGATCGCGACCACGAGCGTGTCTACGGCTTCGAGGTGCTGTCCGTCACCAACGCCGATGGTCAGCCGTGGCCGTATGAGGTCAGCCGCAACGGCGCCAACGTCCGGATCAAGATCGGCGACCCGGACCGCACGGTCAGCGGCCGTCAGACCTACCGGATCACCTATCGCGTCGAGGACGCCCTCAACGCCTTCGAGACGCACGACGAGTTGTTCTGGAACGTGACGGGCGCCGGGTGGCAGGTGCCGATGGTGCAGACTTCGGCCACTGTCACGCTCGCCGACGGATTGGAGCAGGCCGCCTGCTTTCAGGGCGCGCGCGGGTCGACCGACCCATGCCAGATCGCGCAGTCTGCCGGCCAGATCGACTACGCCGCAACCGAACCGCTGCAACCCGGCGAGCAACTGACGATCGTCGCCGGCATCCGCAAGGGCGCGATCGCAGAACCGACGGTCAGGCTCGAAGAGAAGCCGCGCGATCTCAGCCGCTTCTTCGAAACGGTGAACCCCGTCACGATCGGCGGCACGGTGCTGGTGTTGCTCGGCGGCATCGGCTTTCTCGCCGTCGCCTGGTGGAAGCGCGGCCGCGACCGCCGCTACACGTCGATCTACTACCTCACGGAGAACCCCGAGGAGGAGACGCGGCCGTTGTTCAAGGACCATCCGGTGGTCGTCGAGTTTCAGCCGCCGGAGAACCTGAAACCGGCGGAGATGGGATTGCTGCTCGACGAGAGCGCCGACACCAAGGATGTCACCGCGACGATCGTCGACCTCGCCGTCCGCGGCTATCTGACGATCACCGAGATCCCGAAACAGGGGATCTTTGGCAGCAAGGACTGGCAGATCGACCGCAAGCGGACCGACACCGCGGTGCTCGCGCTGTATGAACGGCTCGTCTTCGATGGCCTCTTCCACGATGGCGACGAGGTGAAGCTCTCTTCCCTCAAGAACGAGTTTTACAAGGACCTGCAGGCGGCGCAGAAGGCGCTCTACGACGATGCCACCACGAAGAAATGGTTCAGCGGCAACCCGCAGACGATTCGCAACGTCTGGGTTGGGATCGGCATCGGTGTGATCGTGCTCGGCGTCGGCGCCACGGTCGCCCTCGGTTACTTCTTCGGCGCGGCGATGATCGGTATACCACTCGCGCTCATCGGCGTCGTTCTGCTGATTTCTTCGGGAGCGATGCCCCGACGCACCGCGCGCGGCAGCGAACTGTTGCGGCGGGTGCTGGGCTTCCGTCAGTACATCACGACCGCTGAGACGGACCGCCAGCGCTTTAACGAGAAGGCCGGCATCTTCGCCGAGTATCTGCCCTATGCGATCGTCTTCGGCGCGGTGGACCGTTGGGCACGTGCGTTCCGCGACATCGACACCACCGCCACGACCGCGTCCTGGTACGCCGGCGCTGCTGCCTTCAACGCGACCGCCTTCTCCAGCAACCTGGAGAGCTTCTCCTCCTCCGTATCGAGTACGATCAGCAGCACACCCGGCAGCAGCGGCTCCAGCGGCTTCTCCGGCGGGTCCGCCGGCGGCGGCGGCGGTGGCGGCGGCGGAGGAAGTTGGTAGATGCGGCAAGTGGGCAGTGGGCAGTGGGGTTGCGATCGTTTCGTTGGCGGCACGACTCAATTAATCCGACGTGCTGTCCACAGAGTTGAGTATGTTACCGTGCCCCACTGCCGATTGCCCATTGCCCACTGCCGCACCGGAGGTGCCCCATGAGTCTCGTCGTGATCATTTCGCTCGCGGTGGTCGTGGTGCTCGTGATCGTCGGATTGGTCATGTACAACGGCCTGGTCAAGTCGCGGCTGCGCGTGCGGGAGGCGTGGAGCGCGGTACAGGTGCAGCTTCAGCGGCGGGCGAGCTTGATCCCGAACCTGGTCGAGACGGTGAAGGGGTACGCGGAACACGAACGGGGGACGCTGGAGAGCGTGACAGCGGCGCGGTCGGCGCTCCAGCAGGCGGGGACACCAGCGCAGGCGGCCGAGGCAAACAACATCCTCACCGGCGCGTTGCGCTCGCTCTTTGCGGTCGTCGAGGCGTATCCGGACCTGAAGGCGAACCAGAACTTCCTCTCGTTGCAGGCCGACCTCTCTGACACCGAAGACAAGATCTCCTATGCGCGCACGTACTACAACGCGAACGTCCGCGAGTACAACGAAAAGGTGCAGACGGTGCCGACGGCCCTGCTCGCCGGCATGTTCGGCTTCCAGGCCGAGCAGTTCTTCGAGGCGGGAGACGAGGCGCAGCAGGATGTGAAGGTCACGTTCTGATTGTGAATCCGACCGGCATGCGATGCGTTTTACAAGTGACGTATGCTCATATGATCCCAATGTGCTTGAAGATACTCAGCGACGAGCCGACGATGGCAGTGTTCCGCCGTTGCTTCACTGCACAGGAGGACCGTTGATTCATTGAATAAGCCGCGATCGAGTACCTGCTCGACGTGCCGCGAAGCCATCAGGTCAAGGAAGGCACGTTCGTAATCCTCCCACGAGCCTTTGCGTTTGCGATATTCATCGAGCAAGTCTTGTTCTGGTGCGAGCAGCACTTCATGAACATAGTCAGCATCACATATTGCTCGGAGAAAGTAGGCGAGATCGTCTCGTTTCGTGAATCCGGCGAGCTGCGAGGAGTTGTTCAACCGCACATCGATCAGTCGCTTGATGCCAGCATCCTTCAATGTGCCGAAGAACTCGCCTGCGGACTTCTTTGTAAAACCGATCGTGTAGATCTCCACTCGCTGTCCTCGTCGATGCGAAAGAGCGCCAGGTGCTGCGACCCGCCCGTGCGGCGGCCGAAGTCGTGCGGCGGCTCGACTTCGAGCCGGCCATCGCCGCGAATGTGGGTCATGGAAACGCCGCGCCCGGCCAGCACCCGGCCGATCAGGAGGCGGCGGTGGCAGTGCTCCGGATTCTCTTCGCTGCAGAGCAACGTGATGCGATATTTGCAGATGCCGCGTTCAAGCCGGTTGATGCCATCAAGAAAGAAGTCCGCCTGCGCGACACGTGAATAGATCACGTGTCCTTCGGCGTCATAGTATTCATCGCCGCGTGGCCTGCCGCCCAGCTCGGCGCCGCGGAAGACGTAGCGAATGGAGTGTTGCGGTACTACCTGCTCCAGCACTGACCGATTGAACTGCGATGCGAACTTCGAAACCGGATATGACCGAGTATCGACGACGGCTTGAATCGCGTGTTGTTTGAGGAGGCCGATGAGCTGCCGCAACGTCTGGTTCGAATGACCGACGCTGAAGATCTCTGGCGTTCCTTGGGTATCGACCGTCATTGAACCGGCCTCCGGTGCCACCGTGGGCGGCACCGTCGTTCCTCCGGAGCAAGAGCGCCCGCGAAAAGCACCGCCGTCACGAGAACGGATGAGCTAGTAGCATGATAGCTCATGTCCCGTGCGGCGGCGCGTCCGTTATTTCGATTTCGCAGCCGTGCCGGCAGGGCCGCTAGTAGCGGATGCCGGTGCCGCGCAGGATCGCGACGACGTTGCCGTCGCGTCGGTAGGTGGTCTGGTTGTACACGATCAGCATCGGGCCGAGCCGGCCGCTGGTTTCTTCCAGCTCGGTCAGCATCGTTGTCGCCGTGAGAACGTCGCCCGCCTGGATCGTGTCGAAGTACTCGATGTCGGTACCGCCGTTCAGGTTGCGCTTGTAGGGGATATTCAACTGGCGGCCGCCACGCGCCGGCGCGCTGGGATTGAAGACCGGCGTGCCGAGGTAGTGGGGCGGCGCGGGAAGCGAGCGATAGCCCTTCGACTTCGCAAATGCCTCGTCGTAAAACAGCGGATCGTCATACTGACACGAGCGCGCGAACATCCGGATCGATGTCGTGTCCACTTCCACCGTCCACGGCTCAGACTCGACGTTGAGCTGGGCACGCATTTCATCGGTGACAACCGACGCATTCTCGTCAGCCATTGATCGCCTCCTCAAACAGGTCGCACGCCCCAGTATACGGATGTCGGCGTAAGGGGCGAGGGGGCTGAGATACCTAACCCCCCGGCCCCCTTCCCTCGCAGGGAAGGGGGAGTTCTCGTCAACCGGGGGTGCCAGTAGCTCGCTTGGTTGCGGCAAGACTATCCCTCATCAACCATGCCCCGCCAGGACTCCCCC
>JBFXAN010000095.1:0-23424 GCA_050184225.1 Dehalococcoidia bacterium
GCGAGCTCGACAAGCAGGTAGACTCTCAAGAAGATCACGGCATACATCAACACCATGAACTGCACCAGCGGATAGTCGCGGTTGTTGATCGCGTCGATCGCTGACCGGCCGACACCGGGAAGGTTGAAGAGCGTTTCCGAGATGACAGTGCCGCCAAGCAGCCCGCCAATTTGCGCGCCGACGATCGTAATCACGGGCAGCAAGCCGTTGCGCACCGCGTGGCGAATGATGACGGTCGAGTCGCGCAATCCCTTCGCGCGCGCCGTCCGCACGTAGTCCTCTCGTAACACCTCCAGCATCGAAGAGCGCACCATCCGCGCCGTTGATGCCGCAAAGATGTACCCGAGCGTCAAGGCAGGGAGAATCATCTGTTTTAGATTGGTAATCGGGTCATCCCAGAAGGGGACATAACCGAGCGGCGGAAGCCAGCCAAAGTATCGCACCGCGGCAATCAGCAGCAGACTGCCAAACACAAACGAAGGCATAGCAATGCCGCCGATCGTGATGAATCGCAAGACATAGTCCCAGACTGAACCTTGATACACCGCCTGGATTACGCCGCTCGGTATCGCAATCGTCAGCGCGATGACCATCGTCAGCAAGGCCAACTCGAGTGTCACCCGCAGGAAGCGATGCATCACGTCACTCGCCACAGGGCTGTTCTGAATGACCGACTCGCCAAAGTCGAGCGTCAAAACGCCCCGCATCCAATTGAGATATTGGACCGGCACCGGCTGGTCCAGGCCCAGCTCTTTCTCGACCTCTTTCACCTCCTCGGCGGAGTAACGGTTCTCTCCATTGGGACCGACGAGGATAAGAACCGCAACGTTGCCGGGAAGCACGCGCATAATCGCGAAGATGATCACCGACACGATAATCAGCGTGGGAAAGAACAGGGTCACCCGTCGGAAGATGTATGACTGCATCGTGTAAATCCTGGCGGTCGTGTGGGTCAGAACGATGAGCACGAGGCGCTCGCATGGGCGTCTGACCCACACGACCAGAATCAGGGTGAGTCAATCAGCCAACCACGTGTAGAGGTGGTCGTAATAGTCACGGATGAATCCGACGCCATGGAAACCACGCACACTGGGCTGAGCCGCGATATAGCCGCCGAACATTTGTCCCGGCATCCAGGGGCGGTCGCGAGTGAGCATTTCCTCCATTTGCGCCGAGATCTGATTCTGCTCGGTCTCGTTGGTCGAGGCGAGCAGCTTCTCGTAGGCGGCGTCATATGCCGAATTCGAGTAACCGACACGGTTGTCTGCCCCGTTGGTAACGTTCGCGCTTAGGAAACTCGTCGGATGAATGAGGGTGAACACCCACGGTGCATAGGCCGTCTGGTACTTGTGACCGACGACCAAGGGAACCAATTCCGCAGGGTACTTGGCACTCACTGGTTTGAGCGTGATGCCAATTTCCTTCACCATGTCCTGCAGCACGGTCTGGTGGGTGTCGTACGCTGCTGTATCGCCGCGGAGGAAGTCGACCGTAACGCCGTCGCTTAGACCAGCCTGCTGCATGAGTGACTTCGCTTTCGAGATGTCGTCCTTCGTGATGCCGTCGAAACCGGGGATGAGTTCCTTCCGCCGCGCTTCGCTGAGGCCTCCAGAGAGCGTGTAACCGCAGGGGAACCCATTGCCATTGAAGCCAAATTCAATGATCTTCTTCTGGTCCAGTACCAGGGACATCGCCTCTCGGACCGCGGGATTGTTGAACGGCGGTGTAGTGTTGTTCATCCAGAACGTGTAGATGACGCTGGAGCCGGTCGCGAACGTCTGTATGTTCGGTACGGCAGATTTGAGGGTTTTGACATCGTCTTGGCTGATGCCTAGGAACTGGCCTGAAACGTGGATCTGGCCGGTGCGCAGCGCGTTCACCTCCGCCTGTGCGTCAGGCAGGAGCGTATACTCAAGGCCGTCCAGGTAGGGAAGATTAGGCAGAAAGTACTGCTCATTGCGTGCCAGCTTGACATTGACGTTGTGATCCCAGCTCGCGAATTTGAACGGCCCCGTGCCCACCGGTTTCGTCCTGAGCGACTCGTCGTTGACGGCCAGAATATGCGCCGGCAAGATTGCCGAGGTGACGTGTGCCATCAGGTTGGGGAAGTAACTCGCCGGCTGCGACAGCTTGACGATCGCGGTCGTCTCGTTTGGGGCAGTTACCGATTGAACAACGCCGAAGAGGTCACGCGTCGGGTGTACTGATGGTGCTCGTTGAATGGTGGCCACCACATCCTGGGCGGTGAGTGGCTTGCCATCATGCCAGGTGACGCCCTTGCGCAGGTTGAACGTGTACTGGAGGCCGTCCGGCGCTACCTCCCACGATTCGGCTAGGTCGCCAGCGATCACTCGCTCATCCGGCAGTTTCTGGGGGTCCATACGCAGCAGGCCGCTGTACATGGCACTGCCTATCTCAATCACATAGGCGCTAGCATCACGCGAGACGTCGAAATGGGTCGGTTCGGGCGGCCCCTTCACTTTGAGGATGCCGCCGCGCTGCGGCGCGTCCTGGCTCGTCGCCTGCGTGGCTGCGCTCCCAGAAGCGGCACTTCCAGCCCCCGAGCCTCCACTGCCAGAGTCCGTGTCGGCATCACCCCCACAGGCTGCGACGAATGCTGCCACTCCCGTCAACGCCAACGCACGACGGCGCGTCATTCGCCAGATTCCCCCAACCGACGATTCCGTCCTCGCTCTCGTCCTCATCTCTGAGTCCCCCTCACTTGGTGCGCACCACGTCCGGTCAGCACGTGGACGCCTCTCGCCGATGACCGCTCCCGAAACGGAATCAGTCAACACGACCACGGATAGGTGGCCGGGTACCGCGAGCCTAGATGGGGGGGCACGATTCGGCAATATCAGTTTGGTAATGCCGGCAATAAGCTCAGGCTAATCAGTCTCATTACGAAGGCACTATTGCCCGCGCTTCGCTTCAGACCTAGCCTCGCTCGTGTCTCCTGGCTCGTCCAGTCCAACTCCGAGACCAAGGACATGCGATGCATGAAGACGGTTTGCCGCGCTTCGCCGAGTTGCCGGTGCGGACCAGCGCACCAGCGGGTTCATCCTGGGGCGTCTTCGGTGATGAAGATGAGATCGGCGCCTTCAACCTGCTGACTCCCGAGCGCGTGGTGGCGGCAGCACGACTCGTCCGCACCGGGCGCGTCTTCCCGATGAACTGGACCCTGCTCCTTCCATCTCCACCGCTCTTTGGTCGCCGGCCCCTCAAGCAGGGCCTTGGCGCGTGGCCGGACCGCATGGTGACCGACGACGTGCTCCACAACTTCTACCCCCAGGTTTCGAGCCAGTGGGACGCATTGCGGCACGCGGGGCATCGTCAGCACGGCTTCTACAACGGTGTAACCATCGAGCAAGTGTCCGAACGGTACGGCGGCCCGCTTGCGATTGATAAATGGGCGGAACGTGGCATTGCTGGACGCGGTGTACTCCTTGATGTCGCTGGACACTACCAACGCATCGCCCGACCCCTGGACGGGCTCGCGCAGTTTCCGATTACCCGTGACGTCCTCATCGAAACCGCCGAAGCTCAGCATGTCGACTTTCAACCGGGCGATATTCTACTCGTGCGCACAGGCTGGATGGCTTCCTATTTGCGCCTCACACAGGAAGAGCGTGATGCACTTTCCGAGGCCAGCCAACAAGGCTCGCGCAGTGGCCGTTTCGCTCATCCAGGCCTCGCCGGCGAGGAGTTGCCGCCCTTCTTGTGGGACCACCGGGTTACCGGTGTCGCGGCGGACAATCCCGCCTTCGATATGGCACCACCGGCATACGAGGGTGCCATCTCCATGCATGGCGCCCTGATCGGCCTGCTGGGCATCGCCATCGGGGAAATGTGGTTCCTAGAGGACCTCGCCGCCGATTGCGCTGAGGATGGAGTCTACGAGTTCTTCCTCACATCTGCCCCGCTCAACATGCCCGGCGGCTCTGGTTCGCCGCCCAATGCGCTCGCGATCAAGTAGGAAACAGGTCTTTCCGCATAGGCGGAGAAAGGACACTTTCCATGGCCACCCTTACACGAGAATTCGTCCGCGTCGACCTCGAGGATGGCATCGCCACCGTGACGTTCGAGAGACCACCGGTGAACGCGATCGAAGCCGAGAGCAATCGACAATTGCGCGAGACGTTTGAAGAGCTCGGCCGCAACCGCGATGTCCGCGTCGTTATCTTCACGGCGGCCGGTACCCGCGCGTTCATCGCCGGTGCCGACATCAAGGCCCGGGTCGACCAGGGGTCCGCTGATGGGGAGATCGACCCTATCTACGGACTCGATTCGGGTCGCGGCGGGCGTGAGGCGTTCTTTAGCGTCTATGACTGTGCCGTGCCGGTGATTGGCGCCATTAACGGTGCGGCCATTGGGGCTGGTCTCGTCTACGCCGCCGTTTGTGATGTCTTGATTGCCTCGGAGAATGCTCGCTTCGCCGTTACTGAGATCAACGTTGGTCTTCTTGGCGCTGGCTCATTCTTGCAGCGCATGGTCGGACCCTATAAGGCACGGGAGCTCTTTTTCTCCGGCGAGTTCCTATCAGCCGAGGACATGTGCCGGTTCGGCGCCGTCAAAGAGGTCGTGCCTCACGATCAGCTGCTACCGGCCGCGAAAGACCTCGCCCAACGCCTCGCCGCCAAGAGCCCGATTGCGATTCGCCTGGCCAAGGAAGCCCTCAATCGCGTTGAGTTCATGCCCCTCAAGGATGCGTACCGCACGGAACAGGACTACACCAACCGCTTGCGTGGCTTTGAGGACTCTCGAGAAGCGATGCGCGCCTTTGCCGAGAAGCGGCCACCCGAGTGGAAGTGGCGCTAAGCGACACGCAGCGCATCACCGTCATGCGCCGTGCAATCTTGCCACGATGCAGCGAGCTCAAAGCGAAAGTGTAGGCTCGCCAGCGAGTTGTGATTGCGCGAGTTGAACAGACCACGCGCGCGGTCAGAGAGCAGTATCTGATTCACAGTCTGGGATAGCGCGCGGACGAGGGCAACGACGATGGACTTTGCGGACACACCGGATGAGGCAGCATTCCGTACTGACGTGCGGGACTTCATCGGAGCACACTTCGACGTCAGGAGCTTCGGTGAGGATGCTGGAGGAGAATCGCTGTTTCCGCCGGAAGCGCCGGAACAACGGGCGGCCTACGACCGCTGGCAGAAAGCACTCGGCCGCAAGGGCTGGATCGCACCGCACTGGCCGAAAGAATACGGCGGCGCCGGCATGACTCCCGGTGAGCATTTCATCTTCAACGAGGAACTGGCGAAGGCGCGCGCCCCCCAGGTCGGTGGTATGGGGGTCTCACACATTGGCCCCATCCTGATCATGTACGGCACGGAAGAGCAACGCCAGGAGCACTTGCCTCGTGTCACGAGTGGAGAAGTCGTCTGGAGTCAGGGGTATTCCGAACCAGGAGCCGGCTCCGACCTGGCTTCATTACAGACGCGGGCCGTACGCGACGCCGATGACTTCGTGATCAATGGTCAGAAGATCTGGTCATCCGGTGCCCACCAGGCCGACTGGACATTCATGCTGGCGCGTACCGACCCCGAGGCTCCAAAGCATCGTGGCATCTCCATGCTGCTTGCCCCGCTGACTGCTCCCGGCATCACGATTCAACCGATCGTCGATATGGCCGGCGAACACCACTTCAATCAGGTCTTCTTTGACAATGTCCGGATTCCGGCCAAGAACCTGGTAGGCGAGGAAAATCGCGGCTGGTATGTGGGCGCAGCGCTACTCGACCTGGAGCGCAGCATGATTGGTCCGGTCGTCGGATTGCGTCACACGCTGGACGACCTGACACGTCTCGCCCGGGATGCATCGCGTAACGGTATGGACGCTGTGCATCCATCTCAGGCGATCAAGGCCGAACTGGCCGAGCGCGCAATCGAGACTGATATCGCCAAGCTGTTCAGCTATCGAGTGATCTCGTTGCAGAAGCAAGGACGCGTTCCGAACTACGAAGCCTCGACCTGCCGGCTGTTCTACAGCGAGACGCAGCAACGGCTGGCCAGGACGGGAGTAGCGATGCTTGGCTTGTACGGTGGGCTGCTCCATGACACGCGATACGCACTCTTGCAAAGCCGGATCACCCGACTGTATCTGCGGTCGGTTGCGACCACGATCGCCGGCGGCTCTCGAGAAATCCAGCGCAACGTTATCGCCACGCGCGGGCTTGGACTACCGCGCGCATAGCTGTTGCGCATCGCGGGAGCGAGAGGTGTCAGGCCGTGCTGGGAGATATCACTGTGCTGGAACTGTCAGGCGGGATTGCCACCGCATACTGCGGGCGGCTCCTGTCGGACCTTGGTGCGCGGGTCATCATTCTTGAACCGCCGGGCGGTAACGCACTCCGCACCGAGGGACCATATCGCAGCGACCGGCCCAATCACATGTACGGTGGGCTCTTCGCCTATCTCGGTGGAAACAAGGAGAGCGTAACGTTAGACACCGAAACAGCGGACGGCGCCGACCTGCTGGAGCAGTTGGCTGGCCATGTGGACATTCTGGTCGAGGAGGCATCGGGCGCAGCGGTAGACGATGTGCTCCCGCGCTATGAGCAACTGCGGCGCACGAACCCATCGCTCCTCATGACATCGATCACACCCTTCGGACTGAGCGGGCCGCGGCGCTGGTGGCAGGCATCTCCGTTGACGCTCTTCGCGATGAGCAGCCGAATGCGGGTGCACGGCAAGCCCGACCGCTATCCACTCCAGTATGCGCCGGATACTGTGCCGTTCCAGGCTGGTGCGACGGCCGCGGCCGCGACGGCGACCGCACTGGTTGGCCGTGACGATAGCGGGGGACGGCTGATTGAAGTGGCGGTGTTGGAGGCGCTGATCGCCAATGTCGATGTCTTGACCATCCTCGCATCCTTTACCGGAGTGCTCAGTCAGCGCGGGCTTTATCCATCGATGACGTACCCGTGCAAGGACGGCTTCATCATCCTCTCATTTCAGGACCGTGCGATCAGGGGCATCATTGCCGCCATGGGACACTCCGAGCTCGCGAGCGACCCACGATTCGTCAATCGAGCTGCGTTTGTCGCCAACCAGGAAGAGTTCGACGCGTATCTTCAGCCGTGGCTGTTCGACCATACGCGAGAAGAATTGTTTGAGGTCCTGCAGGCGAACCACGTCATGTGCGCGCCGGTCGCAGATTTCATCGATGTTCTTCAAGACAAGCACTACAACGCGCGCGCGTTCATTCGCAGGGTGGATGATCCTGTGCTGGGTCCGACGACAATGCCTGGCTCGGTGTTTGGCCCGAACTGTCCGCCGGCTGAAACCGCGCCGGCCCCAGAGCTCGGACAGGCTACAGCGCAGGTCTTTGAGGAAATGCTTGGCCTGGATGCGACGGCCATGGCGCGATTGCGAGCCGCGAGGGTGATTTGACCTGAAGGGGTAGAGCGGATTATGAGCCACCGTGGTGACGGTCACGCACCAGACCACCTGCCCTCAGAAGGCACACTTCCTTTCATGGGCGTGCGCGTCATCGATATGACCGAAGTGTGGGCCGGGCCTATGGCGACATCGTACCTCGCCGACTGGGGCGCCGAAGTCATTCGTGTCGAGTCCTTCCCGCGCTGGGAGACGCTCCGGCCGGTGGTGCCGGCGCCGGGTGGATTGGGATTCTCCCATAATGACCCGATGCGACCTCGGACCTGGGAGCGGCACGCGCGCCGGTTCATCGCCAATCATTCGAAGCGGGGTATGGCTCTCAATCTGCGTGACTCGCGCGGACGCGAGTCGTTGCTGGGTCTCCTGAGCATCGCGGACGTCGTCATTGAGAACTATGCGTCAGAGACGATGTCTCGACTTGGTCTTGGCTACGACACGATCCGGGCGGTTAATCCTGCGATTGTGATGGTGTCTGTCTCCGGTTGGGGTGGTGGCGGCCCGTACGCGGGCTACACCGCCATGGGCAGCGGCGTAGACGCCACGACTGGTCACGCCGTTCTTCGCGGCTACGCCGGCGAGGACCCGACGAACACAAATCAAGGGTACCAGAGTGACGCGATGGCGCCGCTGGCCGCCGTGACCGCGGTCGCCGCGGCGTTACATGAGCGGCGCCGCAGCGGATGCGGACGCCACATCGAGATCTCCGAGGCAGAAGTTCTGCTCACCGCGCTCTCACGACACCTGCTCGATGCGGCGCTGAACGATCGGCCGGGAGAACAGATTGAGAACGAGCATCCCTGGGCTGCGCCACAGGGATGCTATCCCTGCAAGGGCGAAGACCGCTGGATCACGATCACCATCGAAACGGACATCCAGTGGGCTTCTCTCTGCAATGTGGTCGGCCCCGTGAATCTGGCAGAGAGTCAGACATTTCATACCTGCCGCGGACGTTGGGAGCATCGCGAAGTGCTCAATGTCTACTTGAGCACATGGACGAAGGAGTGGGACGCCCACGAGCTCATGGAGACGCTCCAGGCACATGGCGTGCCGGCTGCCGTGGTGTCCGATGAATGGGACGTGATGAATGACCCACATCTCCGCGCACGTGAGTTCTGGGTAGAGAAAGACCATCCGTACGTCGAGCGTCGGATCTACCCACGCACGCCTTGGCGCTTGCACGAATGCATCCCTGCACCGTATCGGCCGGCAAATACCCTCGGTGAGGATAACCATTGGGTGCTTCAGACCCTGCTTGGAATGTCGAATGCGGACGTCAGGCGCCTCGAACTCGATGGGGTGATTGGCACGACGTATGGGTGAGGAAGGGTTCATGACTCGCGATAAGACTGCGATCGTCGGCATCGGCACAACCGAATATGCGCGCAACATTGGCCGCTCCGAACAGGAGACGGCGCTTGAAGCGATCCGTGACGCGCTCGACGATGCCGGCTTGAAACCGCGTGATGTCGACGCGATCTTCAAAGTCGAGGGCGACAGCAACCACGAATTTGCTCTGGCGCGCAACTTGGGTGCGCCGAACCTTCGTATGTGGGGCGCCGCCGAAATGGGCGGAGGCGGCGCCCAGGCGCCGGTCGTGCACGCGGTGTTGGCTGTAGCGAGTGGCATGGCATCGGTCGCTGTGGCATTCAAGGCGCGCAATCGGGGCTCAGGCGGCCGGCCGTGGGCCAGCCGCGGAGGGAGAATTGGGGATGCCGCCGCGTTCGAGTACCCGTACGGTCTCGTCAGTCCCGTCCAACAGATCGCGGTTCTTGCCCGGCGCTATATGCATGACTTCGGCGCCAGTCCTGAGCACTTCGCGCGTGTATGTGTCACGCAGCGTGAGAATGCCACGCGAAACCCAAGGGCGGTCTTTCGGTCACCAATTACCGTCGAGGACGTGCTCAATTCACGTCTCGTCGCTGACCCGCTCCACCTGCTTGACTGCTGTCCGGAGATTGACGGGGCATGCGCCGTAGTCGTAACCAGCGCCGCACGGGCGCGCGAACTTCGTCGACCGCCTGTCCTCGTTAGCGGTGTGGCCCACGGCACGGGGAATGCCCATTTTGCGATGACATCGTTCTATAAAGACGACGTGTGGGACTTGCCCGCGCGCTACGCCGCGCACGACGTCTATGCGATGGCGGGCGTCGGACCAAACGATGTCGATGTGGCACTGCTCTACGACGTCTTCTCGCCGCTCGTGCTGTTCCAGTTAGAAGCATATGGGTTCTGCCACCGAGGCGAGGCAGCTGCCTTTGTCGAGCATGGTTGTATTGATTGGCCGTCCGGTTCACTGCCGGTCAACACCCACGGCGGCAGTCTCTCGGAAGCATACATACACGGCCACAATCACACACTGGAGGCAGTGCGCCAATTGCGGGGAACGTCAACGAGCCAAGTCAAAGACGCATCCGTCGCCCTGGTCGCTGCTGCGCCCATGGTGCCGACAAGTGCGCTGATTTTGCGAAGGGGGTAAGTCGGATGGATCAGCCGGGCATGATAGAAGAACGGCCGCGGCCGCTCATCAGTTCCTTTACCGCTCCGTTTTGGTCAGCCGCGCGCGAGAGACGGCTCGAAGTCCAGCGCTGTGATGACTGCGCGACCTACCGCTTTCCACCCGACCCTGGTTGCTTCGCGTGCGGATCGGCGCAGTATTCGTGGATACCGGTGAGTGGTGATGCAACGCTGTGGAGTTGGACGGTCTGTTATCCGCCGATGCTGCCGTTCTTCCAGGCACGAGCACCATGGCCGGTCGCCGTCGTGCAACTCGCCGAGGGCCCACGAATGGTGGCCGCGATCGAGGGCATATCCCCCGATGAGTATCAGACTGGAATGCCCCTGCGCGCGGCATTTTCCAAGGTAGATGAAGACCTGACGCTGGTTGTCTTTGAAAAGGCATAAGACGGAGCTTATCGCCTGCATTATAAAGGCGGTATTGCCGTCTCGACGGCCACTATCTAGCCTCGCAGCGAGGGTCGTTCACAACTGCGAGAGTCCCGAATTCGGCGCAACGCAATAGTGTGTCCGAGTTGCGCTGATTCTCATCCGGTGGGAGGTACGTTTGTGGAGTTTGGTCTGTTCTTCGAAATTTCCGTTCCGCGTCCGTGGGGACCGGAGAGCGAGCATCGAGTATACAAGGAATGCATCGACCAGGTAGAACTGGCTGACCGTCTCGGTTTCGATCAAGTTTGGGTAGTTGAGCACCACTTCCTCGAAGAGCATAGTCACGTGTCCGCACCGGACCTGTTCTTGATGGCCTGTGCCGGGCGGACTCAGCAGATCAGACTCGGTCACGGCATCGTCGTGTGCGTCCCCCAGCTCAATCATCCCGTGCGTCTGGCCGAGCGCGCGGCCACGCTCGATATCCTTTCCGACGGACGGCTGGAATTCGGTACCGGCCGAGCGACGAGCTGGACTGAGCTGAGTGGCTACGGCGCCAACCCGGACGAAACCAAGAAGACCTGGGACGAATTTGTGCGCGTCATTCCCCAGATGTGGACGCAGGAGAAGTTCGGTTACAACGGGCGGTCGTTCTCGATGCCGAAGCGGCCGATTCTCCCGAAGCCCTACCAGAAGCCCCACCCGCCGATGTGGGTGGCGGTTACAAGTCCGGGCACGGAGATTGATGCAGCCGAGCGCGGGCTGGGTGGCCTGTTTCTTTCGTTCTCCGGCGTAGCTCAGCAGGAGAAGCGCGTCGCCGAGTATCGTCGTCGTATCCAAACCTGCAAGCCGGTTGGAAAGTTCGTCAACAATCAGGTTTCGCTGGTCAACTTCCTCTACTGCCACGAGGATGACGACCACGGCTCGGCCCTCGGCCGCAAGCTGGCCGCTACCTACACATACATCTCCGGCCAGGTGCTTTCCGTGCGTGAGGTGTACCCGACCCCGTCCTATCCCACCAGCACGCCGCAATCGCGCGCGCGTGTGGAGCTCGAGCGCAAAGGACCGGATGAGCCGAAGGTCCCCGAGGGACTCTGTGTCGGGAATCCGGAGCGCGTCATAGAAGCGCTGAAGAAATGGGAAGCAATCGGCGTCGACCGTGTCAACTTTCTGCTCAACGTGGTCGACCTGGTACCTCAGGAGGCGGTGCTTGCCAGCATGCGTCTCTTCGCCCGTGAGGTCATGCCACACTTCACGAAGCGCCCAGCGACGGAGGCCGCATTCGAAGATGGCACGAATTCAGCCACGGGGCACGCCCAACCGGTCGCGGCACAAGCTCAGTCGGTGGAGGTCTAGCGATGCCTTTGCTCGGCACCCGTGATATGACACCTCTCCGGCAGGCGGCACCGATCATTGACAAGCTCGATGTGGAACCGCTCGTCCTTCCCGGAGTGGATGTGCTCCAGGCAACGTTTGAGATTGATGACGCTCAACTGTTGGAGATGTTGCCGAAGTCAGTTCATCCGACGATTCCGCCGATTGCGACGTTTCTCTTCTGGCGTTGCCCAGATGGTCCCCTCGGGCCCTTCAATCTCGCCCAAGTTCGTGTGAACTGTCGGGCCGGATTCCGCTCGCGCGGATACTTGCTCGGGTCGTACTGCAATTCCGAGGCAGCCGGCACGGTCTTGCGCAACCACTGGGGCTTTGACTGTCGCAGCGGCGCGGTGACACTCGACCGCTACTTTGATGCCATCATCGGCACGGTTGAGGCAGGCGGGCAGGAGAACCTCCGCGTTTCGCTCATGAACCCGATGATCCTCTCGGGCGCTGATGTTGAGATGGCGGGTAACTTCAACCTCGCGCGCATCCGCACCAACGGCGATGAACGGCTCAAGTTGGTCCAAGTCGAGCCTGAGTACGTCATCGAGCGTCCGGATCGGGGCACACCCCGATTGGACGTCTTCGTCGGAGATGCTTGGTCAGCCCGTGAGCTGGTGCCCGAGTTCCCGGTGACCGCGCTCCACTTCCGTGCTGAGTTGCGTCTTCCTCGCGTGCGATACCTGGTCGATCCCGATCTTCCGCTCCAAGACGGCACAGAATACGTAGGCGACTAGCGCTCTGAACCTCAGTACCTGTCGGCGCGTTGAAGACATATGCTCGCGCTCGGAGAGACATCATGCTGGAATCGGTTTTGCGCGATCTCAAGGTGATCGATGTGACCTCGATGATCGCCGGGCCCACGATGACTCGGTTCTTCGCGGAGTTGGGGGCAAACGTTATCCACGTTGAACCACCACGTGGGGACGATGGACGCAACTCAGGGTCGGAGTTCCTTGGACGCGAAGCTCCCATCTTCTCCGCCACGAATCGCAGCAAGCGCGGCATCGTCATCGACATCAAAACGGCACGCGGCCGCGAAGTGTTGTGTCGCATGGTCAGCGATGCCGACCTGTTCGTGGAGAATGCACTACCTGGGAGAATGGAGAAGTTGGGGCTCGGCTACGCCGAGCTCAGCGCCATCAACCCACGACTGGTGTACGTCTCGATCAGCGGTTGGGGCACCGCTGGTCCGCTGGCCGACGCGCCAGGATATGACGTCTTGATCCAAGCGTACGTCGGTGCAATGCGTCGGCCGAATAGCGAACTACCTCCGCAATTCAACGGTAGTTACATCGGCGACCCGACTGCGCCGGTCGTATCCGCGTTCGCGGCGATGGTGGCGCTACGCAGGCGCGAGGAAACCGGGCGCGGTGGGCACGTCACCACGTCACTCCTCCAGGCAGCGCTCGACAATATCTCGACGCGAATGGTTCTTCCCGAAGCCGAAATAGCCGCCGCTCCGCGGCCGGCTAACAGCGTGACCGGTGGCCTGAGCGTTTTCCCCTGTCAAGCTGGCGACTACGTGGTGATTTGCGCCTGGACTGACGCCCAGTTTGCGAAGCTGTGCCAGTTAGCACAGCTTGACCATCTCGCCGGTGAGCCCGCATATCAGAACCGCATGGGTAGGGCAAGAGACGGCGCGGCACTGAACGAAGTCTTCGGACACTGGACATCAACCCTTCGGCGCGACGAACTTCTCGCAACCCTCGAAGCCGCGGGCATCCCGTGTGCGCCCGTTCGCGAGGACGGCATCCGCGAGCTACTCGACGACTCCCAGATTCAAGCGAACAACCTCCTGTCGGCCGTGGAGCATCCAACCAAGGGCCGGCTGTGGCTGACGTCGTCGCCGTTCCAGATTGATGGGGAACGCGGTGCAATACGCCCCGCGCCATTGCTGGGGCAGCACACGGACGAGATCCTCTGTGAACATGGCTTCGCTTCGGATGACATCGCCAAGCTCAGAGAAGAGTCAGTCGTCGCCTGAGCCCCACGTAGTCGGCGGACCGTCATGTCACGGTTGGTGCAACCCGTTTGCCCAACGTGCCACCCGTCGTGACTTCATTCGAAGTAGAAGCAGCGATGAACTTTCGAGAGACAGCCGCACAACAGTCCTTCCGACGCCAGATATCGGATTTCATTGGGGCGCATCTGCCACCTGACTGGCTCAGAGTGGATGGCCCGGAACGGGAGGCTGTGCGCAATGGCTTCCTCACTGCCCTGGGAGAACGGGGATGGGTCGCACCTGCCTGGCCGCGCGAGTATGGCGGGGCGGGAATGAGCTATTACGAGCAGTTCGTCTTCAACGAAGAGATGGCCAAGGCGCGCGCTCCCGCTGCACCGGGGGTCGGTGTGGCAACCGTTGGACCCACGTTGATCATGCATGGCTCCGAGGAACAGCGGCGAACGTACCTGCAGCGCATCCTCGACCTATCCATGATCTGGTGCCAGGGGTTCAGTGAGCCGAGTGCTGGGTCTGATCTCGCCAGCCTGACGACGCGGGCGGTTCGGCAAGGCGACACGTTTGTGGTCAATGGTCAAAAGATCTGGACCTCACTTGCCCACCGGGCGGACCGAATGCTTTTGCTCGCGCGCACCGACCCGGATGCGCCGAAACATCGCGGCATCACTGCCTTTCTGCTCGACATGAAGACCCCCGGCATCACGGTCGCGCCAATTGTCAACATGCTCGGCCATCACGGTTTCAACCAGGTCTACTTCGATGATGTGGTGGTGCCCGCCGAGGATCTTCTAGGCGAGCTCCACGGCGGCTGGTCATGCGCCCGTACGACACTGAACACCGAGCGCTCTCAGATCAGGAGCGTCTCGGCGCTGGCACAAACGGTCGATGACTTCATCGTGCGGATCCAGGAACGACGGGAACAGGTGAACGCAATTCAGCGGTTGCAGGTCGTGGACCGCTCCGTTGAGGTCGCCGTCGGTCGAATGATGGCCTTTCGCGTCGTCACAATGCAGGAGGCGGGCATCCCTCCAGTGCATGAATCCTCGTGCCAGAAGCTGTATTTGTCTGAGCTGGCGCAGCGCGTCGCACAGACCGGGATGAGCCTCGTCGGTCTCTTCGGCCAAGGGAGCTCGCCGCAGGACCGGCGTTCCTTTGGGTGGCGCGCGCAACAGATGTATCTGAGCACGGTCACGAGCACGATCGCGGGCGGAACGAGTGAAGTCCAGCGCAACATCATCGCAACTCGAGGACTCGGACTTCCGCGATGACAGAACCTCCGAAATCTACGATTGGTGAGGAGCATTCGGTGGAGCGTTCAGCCCTCCATGGACTTCGCGTCGTTGAGTTGGGCCAGGGCGATGCCGCTCGATACTGCGGCATGCTCTTCTCCGACTTCGGCGCAACGGTCGTGCAGTTGCCGGATGTCCACGCCGAGTGGCAGCCGCATGGTGGACTGACCATCGACTACTTCGGTAGGATGCTCGACCGAGGCAAGCACGCGGCCAGCAACGGTGCCAATAGAGACAGCTACCTTGCCACGCTTAGGCAGTGGGTTCGGGGGGCTGACGTGCTGGTCGATGGCTCCGCACATGGGGGTCTTCCTGCAGCGGGACTCACCTACGAGGCACTCCTCCAGGAGCGACCGTCGCTCGTCATCGCCGCCCTCTCCCTAGCAGGCCGTGACGGACCATCTGCGTTCTTGGACGGCTGCGAGCTCATCGCCGCGGCACGGGCATCCGATTTGCAGATGACCGGCATCGAAGGCCGGCCGCCTACCCGAAGTGTGAGCCCAAAATCAGAAATCTATGCCGGGTTGCTGGCATTCTGTGGCGCGATGGCCAAGCTCAGGGCGGCACACGTTCAGGGCGGGGGCGTGGTCGACGTCGCGTACGCCGATGCGATGCTGAGCGCAATGGAGGGCCGCGTCGAGCACTTCTTCGAGTCGGGTCGCGTCGCCAAGCGCGTCGGCAATAATCACGTCGGCTATGGCATCTATCCGGTTGCAGATGGGTTTGTCGCGCTCGGTATCGCTGGCAGTGACGGCAATTGGCGTCGCTTCTGTCAGATCAGCGGCCGTTCCGACCTTGCGGAGCACCCACTCCTCCGCGAACAAGCTGTTCGTCGGCAGTACCCAGAGCTGGTCGAAGGCGCCCTCGATGAATGGCTCCAGGGAAAGACCCGCGGCGAAGTTGTGGCCCTGCTGCAGAAGGCTGGACTCCATGGAGCCGCCGTGCTGACTGTCCCCGAGATGGTCGCTGACCCTCAGGTCGAGGCGATGCAGTTCGTGGTCGAAGGCGGCGATGGGACTCGCACGTGGCGCTGCGGCGGCTTTCCAATTGAGCTCTCCGAGACACCGGCACGCGGACAGCTGCATGTAACGGACGAGTTGGCTGAACCCTGGCCGGAACGACTGGTCACTCCACCGTTGACCGTCTCGGCGGCCACCACGAGCCCGTTGCCGCTCTCCGGCCTCGTGGTGCTGGAGTTCGGGTCGGGCATCGCTGGCCCGTACGGCACGATGGTTCTCAGTGACCTCGGCGCGCGGGTCATCAAAGTGGAGGATCCCGCGGTCGCGGACGCGCGCTTTCTCAACTTCTGTGGTTCACGGCGAAGGAATGGGAAGACCGAGACCGTCATGGCCGGCTCGTACCGTGAGCGAAATAAGGCTTCTATCCTGATTGACCTCCGGGTCGATGGTTCACAGGACGTCATCCATCAGCTAATCGCGTCTGCCGACGTGGTCGTTGCGAATGTGGCGCCTGGAGCGCTGGAACGATATGGCTTCGGTGAAGCACAGATTACGACACGCTACCCGCACCTCATTTATGCAAGCATCTCCGGATTTGGGAGCCGCGGGCCGATGGCCGGACTTCGTGGCGTGGACCTGCTCGCGCTCGCTCATTCTGGATTCGCCAGTCTCACCGGCTTTCCAGGCGATCCGCCAACGCGGTCAGGACAATCGTATTCGGACTACCTGGCCGGCATGGCACTCGCGGCGGGCGTACTAGTAGCGTTACGCGAGCGCGACCGCACTGGACGCGGGCAATCCGTGCGAACGAGCTTGCTGGGTATGGCAGCCACGACGCTTGGCGGCGCCCTCGAAGAGTATCTTGAAACCGGCCAGAACCCATTGCGTACCGGCGAGGAGTCGTATCGTTTCGGCTACCGCTGTGCTGTGTGGGAGGCGAGTGACGGCAAATATGTTGCGGTCGACGTAACGTCGCCAGCGGCACTCGCTGCGTTCCAGGCGCTTCGGCGCGGCGGTCGAGTGCGTGAGAACGAAGGCTTCGACCTTAAGTCAGAGCTCACCCAGTTTTTGTCAGAGTACTCCGCGGAGGAGGCTGCCCAGCGACTTCAAGAATCCGGCGTTCCCGCTGCCGTCGCCGGTGACTTGCGACTTACGGCCTCCATCGCTGACTTCTGGACTCGCGGCATGTTCTTACCGTGGCACCACACCGATTACGGCGCACTGGTCATCACCGGTAGTCCGTTGCGTCTTGATGGTTCTCCCATCAATATCCGCAACTTGGCGCCTCGACCGGGCGAGCATACTGCACAAGTACTGCGGGATTTCACGGACTTCGATGCAGAGACAGTCGCACGGCTCCGTGCCGCGGGTGTGGTCGTGGAACGCGGAGAACAACGGACCGCGGTCGGCGGCATATCGCGGACGAGCTAATACCGGACTCCTTCATGCGATCGACCAACGCATCGCGCATGTCCGACGTAGACAGAATGGGGGCACCAATGGGATTCGAGGTCGGAGAGATCTTTCACATCGTGCACACGTGCGCAGATGTTCGCGCGGTTGACCCGTGGTATCGTCGCACGCTCGGCGCGGTCGAGGCAGCGCCGATGACCTATCTCGACATTGAACGGCGATGGGCTGTCTTCGTTAACGTTGCCGGAGTCGTTCTCGAACCGATGTCCGTTGATCCGCTCGATCAAGGCGCTCGTCCGACGCCGATCCAGCGATTCGTCGCGAACTTCGGTTACCGCTGGCACTCACTGGCGTATTACGTGGACGGACTACCGGCACTCTTCAACCGGCTGAGCGAGGCCGGTGTCCGTATGTTCAAAACGGGTGGTGGAGCAATCACCGAGGAACATCTTCCGGCAACGAGCGGCGCCATCTGGACACATCCACGCGATACGTTCGGGCTAATCGAATTTGCCGGAGTCCGCCCTACCCGCCATCAGCAGCCGGAACCGTTCGAAGGAGAGGGCTCGACAACGACTGCTTCCAGCTTGGGGATTCGTGGCCTCGCCTGTGTCACCTATGTACCGCGCGACTTGGATGCAGCGCGTCATCTGTATGAGACGGTTCTCGGTGCAACCGTCGTGGGTGAGCGGCATTGGGATTGGTACGGCACCGACAGCATCTATCTCCAGTTCGGTAAATCAACCGTCGTCGAACTTGCCCGTCCGTTCACGGACCAGAGTCGAGCAGCAGCGGATCTGGACAACGGCGGAGACGTTCTGCATGCGGTCACCTTCGCGGTCGATAATGTCGGCGTCATTGCCAGACACCTGAGCACCAACGGCATCAACGTCGAACAACACGGCGGTGACCTCGTGGTCAGCCCCGCGGACACCTTTGGAGCGGTGTTCAGATTCACCGAACGACCCCCCAAGGACTAGACGTAACGAATCCGGGCCACGGATACGGCCAGGACAGTCACATCCACAAGTCGATTGGTCGCCGGTAAGCGTTTCGCGGACGGCGCGCGTCGTGGGCGCTCGTTACTGACCCGAATAGACTCGCTGTGGTCTTCGGCGCGTGATGCGGCGCCAGCACTGCCTGGCCGGCCCTGCCACCGGCGCGCGGTCGCTGGTTCGCGATCGACACGACGCCGCTGCCGGTGAAGCATCCCAGCCGGGTGCGTGGCGTCGATGGCTGGATCGGTCCCGCTGGGCGGCACACCCGCGTCGGCCGCCGTGCCGCCATGGTCGAGTGGTTCTACGACTTCCGGCGGATATCTCGGCAATCGCCTGCGCGGCCTCATGCTCGGTCTCAAGTGGCGCGCGCCGCTGCTCCATCCGACGCACGAAGCCGGACGGGCTGCCGTCCAGGAAGGCGCGTGGCCGATTCTGGCCCCATCTCATCCAAGCAGACCACTACCTGCACGGGGCTGTGACGGACTGATCGGTCCATCGGCTCTCGACTCTTGAGGCACGATTCAAGATTTTCGTAGGTCCTATACGAGAACTCGTCGTTGACCGCCTCCAATTAGAACTAAAGAATGTTTCCTACACACTCGCTGGTATGTAGAGCGTACCAGCCTGACCAAAAGCAAGGCACATAGGGCATTAGCGTGCGACAACATCGACCTTTGCACGACATTCGCGTGCTTTCCTTTGAGGCTGCCTTCTCACTGCCGGCCGCCACCCGTACCCTTGCCGATCTGGGCGCAGAGGTCATCCGCATCGCGCCGCCTGAGCCTGCAGAGGGCAGGCGTGGACTTGAGAGCTTCCTCAATGATCAGGACGTGCGGATCAACAAGTCGACCCTTGCGCTGAACCTGAGCCACGAAGAAGGTCGGGATCTCGCTCGCCGCCTCGTCGTCCACGCCGATGTCGTCTGCAGCAACCTCCGGCCGGGTGTGATGCAGCGGTTCGGCTTGGGCTACCCCGAACTGCGGGCGATTCGGTCCGACACGATTGTCCTCCAACTCAGTGGCTATGGCGCTCCTGGACCATGGCAGGACTATCCCGCGCTCGGTCCAGCCACGGAAGCGGCCGGTGGACTGAACTGGATGATCGGTGATGAATCGTATCCACCAATGCGCGTCGGCAGCGACATCTATGCTGACCAGATCGCCGGGCGCTATGCCGTCCTTGCGATCCTCTCCGCGCTGCAGCGACGACGCCGTACCGGTGCCGGTCAATTCATTGACCTCTCGATGCATGAAGGCGTCGTCCATCTGCTCGGCGACATCGTGTTGCGCGCCGCCCGCACGGGCCGGACACCGGAGCGCGCCGGCAATCGTGACCCGTTGATTGCCCCGCAGGGCATCTATAGCTGCGCGGGACGGGATGAGTGGGTCGCGATCTCGGTGGTCACCGACGCACAGTGGCAGGCGCTGCGCGAACTGCTCGCCAACCCGTTGATGTGTGAGCCAGCGCTGGAATCAGTTGAAGGCCGCCGCCGTCATCATGACCAAATCGACGCGGCGATCGGTGACTGGACCCGTGACCGAGCGAAGGATGACGTGGCGCAGATGCTCCAGCAGCGCGGCATCCCCGCCGGACCGGTTCGCCGCCCACCTGACATCCCATCTGATCCACAGTTCGCCGCGCGCGGATTTCTCCAGGAGGTGCGGCACCGGAAACCGCAATTCGGCGAAACCAGCCACAAGCATCTCACACTCCCGTGGCGCGTAGCAGGGTTCGACCGGCCGCGCATGTCTGATCCAAAGGGAGAGGGTGCGGACAACGCCACCGTCCTGCAGTCGTGGCTCGGCCTTTCGAAGCGCGATGTCAAGCGACTGGAAAAGATCGGTGCCCTGTGGGGGGCACAGCCTCTTCTGCCACCCGACATGGGGCAGGTAATGCAGTCTCAGACGCTAAGACAACGAGCACATGGACGCGAGACCAATGGAACGCCCCCACCGGCGGTGAGCGCGAGCGAACGATGATGCGAGTGATCGACCTGACCCACTTTGTTGCTGGACCGTTCGCAACGCTGCTGTTGGCCGAACTCGATGCTGACGTGATCAAAGTCGAACGACCTGGCGGTGACCCATGGCGCCGTCGCGCAACCGAAGTGCCGAACGATGTGAGCTTCGACTTTCTCAACCGACGCAAGCGTGGTGTCACCCTCGACCTATCGAACCGTTCCGGCCACACGTTGTTCCTCGACCTTGTCGCTCACGCAGACGCCGTGGTTGAGAACTTCAGCCCCGGTACGCTGTCAAAGCTCGGTCTTTCCTACCAGACGATGCGCAAGGCAAACCCCGACATTGTGCTGACCAGCATCACCAACTTTGGTCAGCGCGGTCCCCACGCAGATTGGCAGGCAACCGAGTTTGTCCTCCAGGCAATGGGCGGCATCGTCTGGGGTACCGGCTGGGACGACGGTCCGCCGCTCCAGTTACCCGGTTACCAGGCATGCTACATCGCCGGCCTCAACGCTGCTGCCGCAACGCTGGCCGCGGTCGATGCCGTCCGGGGCGGCGTGGAGCGCGGCGTTCACATTGATGTGTCGATCCAAGAAACCTTCACGATGCAATGGACGCGGCAGGTGACCAAGTATCTCTACGCCGGCCGGCCATATCGACGAGAACGCCGCGGCGCCGGACGCCAGGGATTCCCCCACACCGTTCAGGCAAAGGATGGCTGGCTCTATATGCTCGCGATGCGGGCTGAGTGGGAACCGTTCGCCTACTTTCTCGGCCTGGAACAGTTCATCACGCACGAGTGGAGCGATCCCGCCGACCGCGCCGCTCGCTGGGACGAGATTGCGCCGGACTTTCATGAAGCGATTCGGAGTCGCGGTCGCTATCAATGGGTTACCGACGCGGCCGAGCGTGGTTACACCTTCGCCCCAATCGATACACCGCTCGATTTGCCTTCCAGTCCACAACTGACCGCGCGTGGCTTCTTCGATGAAGCCGAATTCGACGACGGCGAACGTGTGCCCTGCGCAGGGCTGCCGTTCCCGACTGCAGAAGAGCCGGCGCGGTCAAACCGTGCGCCTCGGCTCGGCGAGCACAACCGTGAGGTGTACATGGACGTACTGGAATTAGGTAACGATCAGGTAACGGCACTCGAGCGCGCCGGTGTCATTTGAACCGACACACTGCCAGCCGTGGACGTCTGCACACACCACGTCAGACATCAGCAAGACTTAGAGGAGGACTCGATGACTACCGAGCTCAGGCGATACAGCGAACTCACGTCCGGATTCCAGTTGCCCACAGTTCGAGTCAAGGCGGTCAACACCGCGGTCGGTTCAGGCATTCATGATGACGCTCAGGCAGCCAAGTACGGCTATCGCGGCGGATTGGTGCCAGGTCCGACGGTCTACAGCTACGTGAATCGTGTGCTGCAGGACTACCTGGGAAGCGCGTGGCTTGCCTCCGGTCAAATGACGATCAACTTCGCCAAGCCGTTCTACGACGGCGAGGACGCCACCGCCGGTGCGGTTGTCACGGAGCGAAACGACGACGCGATCATCTTTGAAGTGTGGGCGGAGAACGCCGAGGGTGTTCGCTGCGCGCGCGGGTCGGCCACGTTCCCGTTGGTCGATGGCGAAGCGCCGCCGGAGTCACTGCCGTACATCGTGACGATGGAGGACATCGCGAATAATCCGGACTGGCCGCGCGGTGAGCTGCCCGTCGGTATCCCGTACACGCCCTATCAAATCACGGTCGATGCTGAACGGAGCCTTGGCTTCGCGCAGAAGGCCGGTGATGACGACGCGATCTACGGTCTGCTCGTTCATCCGGCGGTCTTCATCAGTGGGTCAATCCGAATGCGGGTGGAGCGGCCGAAGCGGGACGAGGCGCCGCCCCCACCGCCGGTCGAGGGAGAGGCGAAGCGCCCGCGTAGTGTCGGCATGCACGTCGGTTCAGAAATTACCAGCTTCCTGCCGGCGCGTGTGGGCCAGACCTACACCCTCTACGGCACGTACACGAACAGCTACGTGCGCAACGACAGCGACTGGGGCACTTCGGAGATTGTCGCCTGCGACGAGGAGGGACGCTGTGTTTTTCGCACGCGGAACTCATTCATCTTCCGGCTGGCGCCAAAGAAGTAGCCGGCGCCGCATGGAGGCTGTGATCGCAGGGCCATCATGATGGTCAGGGAGTGGGGGGAATCGGCCATGTCTTCGAATCGGTGGAATCGTCGGTCAATGTTGCGCGCGGGCGCGGCAGGGTTCGGAGTCGCAGCAGCTGGGTGGCTCGCCGCGTGCGGTGGCAGCTCCGATAGTGATACGGGCAGCGAAAGCCAGCCGGGATCGGTGCGTACAGCCGACACGCGCAGCACCGAAGTGGCGGGCACGCAACCCAAGTCCGGTGGCACGCTGAAGGTTGCATTGGATGTCGACCCGACCGGCCTTGATCCGAGCACGTCCCGCGGCGGCGGCGATCATCACTGGCTCTTTAGCATCTACGACAACCTCATCGGACTCGACCCGAAGCTTGCCCCGACGAAGGCGATCGCGGATCGATGGGAGGTGGTCGATGACTTGACGATTGCCTTCACTGTGCCGGGCGGATTCACCTACCACGACGGCACACCGTTTCGAGCCGAGGACATCAAGTACACGATCGAACGACACCAGGATCCGGCGACCAAGTCGTACGCCGCCGGCCAGGTGGGTAGCATCGACAAGATCGAAGTCGTCGACAACAACCAGGTCGTCTTCAAACTGAAGACGATCACGGCGTCACTCTTCGCTATCCTTGGCGACCGGGCCGGGATGATCCTCTCACCCGTCTCGGTCAATGCTGCCGGGAGCGAGTTTACGAATCGCCCCGTCGGCAGCGGACCGTTCAAGGTCAACAGCTGGGCGGTCGATTCCTCGGTCAAGCTGAGTCGGTTCGCCAACTACCGGCAGCCGGGCTATCCGTACCTCGACGCCCTTGATGTGCAGGTCGTTCCCAACACATCCGTTCAGTTCGCCAACCTGCGGACCGGAAACGCCGACGTCATTTTCGTCAGCCAGAAGGATGTAAATGCCGCGAAGAGCGACCCGGCCGTTCAGTATGTGCAGTGGCCGGCGACGGGCTATACGCAGGTCAACATCAACATCTCTCAACCACCACTGACCGATAAGCGCGTCCGTCAGGCAAT
>JBFXAN010000096.1:0-23319 GCA_050184225.1 Dehalococcoidia bacterium
CCAATGTTCGCTGCACTCGCCCGCTTCTCGTATCGGCACCGCTGGCCGGTGCTGATCGCCTTCCTGCTCCTCTTCCCGCTGGCCGGTGTCTACGGCGGCGGCGCCTTCTCCGCGCTCAAGCCGGGCGGCTTCGATGACCCCGGCGCCGAGTCGTTCAAGGCCACCGAGCTCCTCCGCAACGAACTGGATACCGGCAGCGCCGACCTGATCGCCCTGTACACCGTCGACGGCCACGCCGACGATCCGGCGACAAGGTCGGCGATTACCGGTGCGCTCGACCATGCTGCTCAAGACCCGGCGGTCGAGCGCGTCACCAGCTACTACAGCACCGGCTCGGCGCAGTTCCTCTCCGAAGACGGCAGCCACACCTTCGCCGTGATCAGCCTCGACGGCGACGATGCCGCGCAGGAGGAGGCGGCCGAACGCATCGAACCGCTGCTCCGCGTCGAGGGCGCGAGCGTCCAGTTCGGCGGCGCCGTCCCCGCCGGTACCGCGATCAACGCCGCCGTCGAGACGGGCCTCACCCGCGCCGAGATGATCGCCTTCCCGATCACCGCCGTGCTGCTCTTCTTCATCTTCGGCAGCCTCGTCTCCGCCGCCGTGCCGCTCCTGCTCGGCGCCCTCGCCATCCTGCTCTCACTCGCCACGCTGCGGCTGATCGCCGGTCTCACCGACGTCAGCATCTTCGCCGTGAACATCGTCACCGTGATGGGCCTCGGTCTCGCGATCGACTACGCCCTCTTCATCCTCAACCGCTACCGCGAGGAACTACCGCGCCTCGGCGTCGAGGGGGCGCTCGTCCGCGCCGTCAGCACCACCGGGCGGGCCGTCGCCTTCTCCGGGATCACGGTCGCCGCCAGCCTGATCGGCCTCTTCGTCTTCCCGCAGATGTTCCTCCGCTCGATGGCGATCGGCGGCATCGCCGTCGCGACGATCACGATCATCATCAACGTCACTCTCCTGCCCGCCTTGATCGCCGTCCTCGGCCAGCGGATCGACGCCATCCGCCTGCCCTGGCGCCGGCGCCAAGGAGCGGAACCGGCGGGCCGTGACGGTGGATTCTGGCACCGCGTCGCCTTCGGCGTGATGCGGCGGCCGGTGCTGGTCGCGGCGGCGGTCGTCGGATTCCTGCTGCTGCTGGGCACGCCGTTCCTCAACGTCCGCGCCTCGACGCCAGACGCCCGCGTGCTCGACGCCGACGTGGAAGCACGCCGGGTGAGCAACGTACTGGCGACCGAATTCCTCCCGAACCAGACGACACCGCATGAGATCGCGGTCACCACGCGCGGCGACGCCTTGACACCGGAGAACATCGGCGCGCTCTACGACTACACCCAACAGATCGCGGCGCTCCCTGGCATCACGCGGGTGGACAGCATTTTCAGCCTCGTGCCCGGTCAGTCGCGCGAGGCGTACCAGTCCCTCTACAGCCAGCCGGCAGAGACGCAGGACCCGCGTCTGGCCGCCGGTCTCGCCGCCTACGCCAGCGGACCCTACACCCGCATCGCCGCGGTCAGCGCCGGCACGTTCGACGCGCCGCAGACGCAGGCGCAGGTCGACGCGATCCGGGCGCTGCCGGCGCCGGCGGGTGCGAGCGTGCTCGTCGGCGGCAGCGCGGCCGGCCTCACCGACCTGCTGGACAGCATCATCACCCGCGGTCCGCTGATGCTCGGCGTGATCGGTGTGGTGATGTTCGCCGTCCTCTTCCTCGTCTTCGGTTCGGTGACGCTGCCGCTGAAGGCGATGGTAATGAACCTGCTCTCGCTCACCGCCTCCTTCGGCGCGATGGTCTGGATCTTCCAGGACGGCCGTTTCGAGGGGTTGCTTCGCTACGACTCGCTGGGAAACGTCAACGCCACACAACCGCTGCTGATGTTCGCCGTCGTCTTCGGCCTGTCGATGGACTACGAGGTGCTGCTCCTCTCCCGCGTGCGCGAGGAGTACGTCAAGACCGGCGAAAACACGCTCGCCGTCGCCCGCGGCCTGGAGAAGACGGGACGGTTGATCACGAGCGCCGCCGCCCTGCTCGTCGTCGTCTTCCTCGCCTTCGCCACGTCGAGCATCGTCTTCATGAAGGAGCTCGGCATCGGCGTCGCCCTCGCCGTCGCGATCGACGCGACCGTCGTCCGCGCCCTGCTCGTCCCCGCGACGATGAAGCTGATGGGCCGTTGGAACTGGTGGTCGCCCGCACCGCTCACCCGCCTCTGGCAGCGGATCGGCCTCGGCGACCTCGAAGGCCACGGTAGCCCGCGGATACCGCAGGGCGTAAACGGCGACTGAGGCTAGGAAAGGTAAATCGTGTCAGGGTGTCGTAGTTCGCGACACCCTGACACGACTCGACGTTGTAACTCTTACGCCTTGACATTGTCAATTTCGGGCACGTACTGTGAGTCTCCATGGCGGACGGTGTGTCCCGAACCGCCACATGACATCAGAGGTGGGGCATGCGGTCGATAGATCCGAGCCTGCCGGACCTGCGCATCATGGGACGCCGCCTGCAAGAAGCGCGTAAGGCTCGCGGGCTGACGCAACAAGAGGCCGCCGCCCGACTGAATCTGGCGCGGACCACCCTCGTCGCAATCGAGAAGGGTGAGCGACGAGTTCAACCTGATGAACTCATACAGTTCTCAGATATCTATGACCGGTCGGTGAGCGAACTCCTTCGGCACACGAAGCCTGTCGAGGGATTTGCAGCCCACTTCCGTCAGGCTCCGACCTCATCGAATGTCAGTCAGTCCGAGATTGAAGCAGCATCGTCGGAACTCCAGCGGCTCTGCGAGGACTACCTGGAGCTGGAACAAATTCGAAATGCACCGATGTCGCGGAAGTACCCAACGGAGTACCAGATCGGTGCAGCGGACGCAGATGCAGAGGACGTTGCTGTCGTTGAGCGAAATCGCCTCGGACTCGGTGATGGACCGCTCTTGAATCTGCGAGAGATCCTCGAGCTCGATGTCGGTATCCGCATCTTCACGATGGACCTTCCATCGCGCGTTGCGGCCATGTTCGCACACTCCGACCAGTTGGGGGCTTGCATCGCCGTAAACCGTAAGCATCCCGAGGAGCGCCGACGTATGTCGCTCGCGCATGACTATGGTCACTTCTTGACGAGTCGATATCAGCCGGTTCTCGACCTGGTCGGCGGCTATCAGCGGCTGCCGGAATCCGAGCGGTTCGCGGAGACGTTCGCCCGAGCATTCCTCATGCCCGCTACCGGACTGAGCCGTCGGTTGAATGACCTTCGACGGAGTCAAGATGGAACAGTCACTCCTGCCGATCTCTGCCGGCTTGCTCATGTCTACTGTGTGTCGGTCGAAGCGATGACATTGAGACTTGAGGAGCTACGACTTCTGAAGACCGGTACGTGGGATCGGCTGCGACTATCAGGCTTCCGTGTACGCGAAGCACAGCAACTTCTCGATCTCACACCACATCCATCATCGGATGAGATGCTGCCCCTGCGCTATCGATATCTCGCCGCTGCTGCCTACGAGGATGGAGCGTTGAGTGAGGGCCAGTTGGCACGCTTCCTGCGGGTTGATCGTCTCGAGGCGAGACGCATCGTTGACGAACTGTCGATGTACCAAGACATCTCAGACGAAGGCGTCGTGCACACGCAAACGCTCAATCTCGGTGCCCCACTCTCACAACGAACGGAATAGCGATCGATGCAACGTCGCAGAGCCGACGAAACGGCGCTGCTCGATGCCTGCTCGCTCATCAACCTGTGCGCGTCGGGCCAGGTCCTTCGAATCCTCGGCGAGATGCCGATGGACTTTGGTGTCGCCGAGGGGGTGACACGCGAAGCCCTGTTTGTATTGCCACACGTAGGTGGCAACGAACCCGGCCCACCTGAACCCATTGATCTGCCCAGCTTGGTTGTTCGTGGACTCATCGCGATGCATTCCATCGACACGGCTGAGGAAGCAACAACCTACGTCGCATTTGCAGCCGAGCTCGATGACGGAGAGGCGATGACATGTGCGATTGCATTCCATCGTACGTTTACCGTGGTAACCGATGATCGCAAGGCCATCCGGGTCCTTCACTGGCTCGCACCTCAGGTCACAGTAGTGAGCACCCTGGATATCGTACGGCTTTGGTCGGCGCGCGCCGGCGTGGACTCGACCGAGCTTCGAAGGATGCTCACCGATATACGGGACCGGGCGCGTTTCGTGCCACGCCTTGATAATCCGAATCGACCGTGGTGGGACTCGATCATGGCGCCGCCAAACACATAACACCGCTCCGGCGAGGATCGCTCCCTACTCTGATCGTGACACACCCGATACGCTGATAGGTGCCGTCAGATCTGTCCCGGCAAAGGAGCGGCCCACCGTGACCCAGCAAGAGTATCAGCACTACACGCAGCGTCCGATTTCACAGGTTCGGTTCGACGGCACGACCAGCGTCCGCGAGTACATCGAGGCGATCGCCGGCAGTTCCTATCAGAGCCGGGAGCTGGGACGGGCATTGTATGTCTTCGACCGGATGCTCGCGGAGGAGAAGTGCACGATCTTCCTCGCGCTGGCGGGGGCGATGATCCCGGCGGGAATGCGCTCGATGATTGTCGACCTGATCGAGAACCGGCTGATCGACGGCATCATCTCCACCGGCGCCAACATCATCCACGACATCGTCGAGACGATCGGTCAGCCGCATTTCCGCATCGACCCGACGCGCGTCTCCGACGCCAAGCTGGGCGAGCTGCGCCTCAATCGCATCTACGACACGGTCATGCCCGAGGACGGATTCATCACGGCGGAGCACCTGTTGCTCGACCTGTTCGGCGAGTGCAAGCAGGGCCATCCCTACACGACGCGCGAATTCCTCCACGAGATCGGCGGCCTGCTGGTCGAGCGCAGCCTCGCCAAGGAGCCGGGCATGGTCACGACGATGGCCAGGGAGAAGCTGCCCTTCTTCTGTCCGGCGCTGGCGGACTCGGAACTCGGCATCGACCTGCTCTACGGACGCTGGCAGCGTGGCCAGAACGTGGTGATCGACACGGTCGCCGACGTCGGCGAAAGCGCAGAGGTCGTCTGGCAGACGCACCTTGCCGGCGGTCAGGTCGCCGTGATCACCGTCGGCGGCGGCACACCCCGCAACTTCATCCAGCAGACCGCGCCCGCGCTCGACTGCGCCGGACGCCCCTACCCCGGCCACAAGTACGCGCTCGGCATCACCACCGACGTGCCCTTCTGGGGCGGTATGTCCGGCTCGACCTTCGAGGAAGCAGAGTCCTGGCGGAAGTACAACAACCCGGAGCACGCGACGGTCCGCGCCGACGCGACGATCGTGTTGCCGATGCTCTACGCCGCCCAGAAAGAGCGCATCGCCGCCGGCTTCCGCCGCCCGACCGTGCCACGCTTCACCTTCGAAGGCGGTGGCGCGGTCGCGGTTTCGTTCGAGAAGCCGTAGCGCCGGGTTCGTTATCGGTGAGGGCAAACTCGGACGATCGAGCACCCCTGTCATCCTGAGCGCCAGCGAAGGATCTCGGCGGTGACTTGCGTCCGAGATCCTTCGCTGGCGCTCAGGATGACAGGGGCGGTTGTTCCAGGTTGTCCGATCCTCGTCGCTACACGTCTGGTGAATTCTGCTCCGGCTCCGGCTCCGATTCGTCGGCGGGGCCGAGCGGGATCACCTGTTCCTCCGGCGGAGGCTGCTGCTCCGGGTCGCCGGGGCGTGGTGTCGCCTCCTCAACTGGTTCCTGGTTGGGACGCTCCGGCTGCGGTGGCGGTGCGGCCTCGCTGGTTTCGGCCTCGCTGCGGCTGACGAGCTTGGGCGATTGGACGGCGCGGATCAGGACGGAGCGGACGCGCTCGCGTGAGGTCGGGAGCGTCGCCTCCAGTCGCTTCTCGCCTTCGATGCGAATGCGGCCTTTGCCGTCCGGACCCATGTGCATCCAGACCTCGACGCGGTACTCCGTATCCTCATCCGAGCGTGTCATCGCCGGTCGCGGGTCGGCGGCGGCCGACCAGATCAGCGCCGTGTAGCGTTCGAGGTCGTGGCCGATCCGGAGCGACTGGGCCATGCCGGCGCCGCCGAGGATGCGCTCGTTGATCAGGGCCAGGTCATCCTCGATGCCGAGCGCCCGGTACTGTTCGCCGATGCCGGCCAGCGTTACGCGCAGGGCGAGCAACTGGGTATCGATCACGTCGATCCGCTCCGCCCACACGGCATGCTCCCCGCGAAGTTGCTCGCAATAGGCGTCGAGGTCGTTCCAGCCAGAGGGCGGCCTCGGCGAATGGGCAGCTTCCGCTCGTTGCTCCTCAGGCTGTTCTGCCGTGGCATCACCGGTCTGTTCGGTCGCCTGCTCCTCTTCCGGAGGACGCTCCGCCTCGACCGGATCCTGCTGATCGGTCATGACTGCACTCCTCCATGCCATGAGGGAGTAGGAAATCGTGAATCGTGGGTAGTAAACCGTGAACTATGCATGATGTGCGATTGCTCAATCGTGCTACTGGCCATCCCCTCTCTACGGCTGGTACTGCGGGCGGCGCTTTTCGTCGAAGGCGAGCGTGCCCTCGCGGGAATCGCCGGACTGCTCCAGGTCCATCTCGGTGTTGCGGGCCGTGCGCAACGCCTCGGCGACGCCGTGCTCCATCGCGTTCCAGAGATGGTGCTTGAGCGCCCGGACCGACCGCTGTGAGTGCCCGGCGATCTTCTCGGCCAGCTCGATCGCCCGCGGCAGCAGGTCGTCGAGGGGCAGCACTTCCTGCACCAGACCCATCCGCAACGCCTCCGCGGCATGGATGCGGCCCGCCGTCAGCGCCATATAGAGCGCGGCGTTGATCGAGGTCCGCTGTGCGACCTGCAACGCCACCGGCGCGCCACCCCGGCCCCGCGCGGCGAAGGGCAGCACGAACTGTGCGTTGTCCGAGCAGAGGATGATGTCGCAACCGAGCGCGAAGGAGACGCCGCCGCCGGCACAGGCGCCGTTCACCGCCGCGATCGTCGGCTTCACGATCTCACGCTGGTTCATGCCGCGTCCCAGTTGCATCGGCGTTCCCGTGCGCGCCGCCTCCGCCGCTTCCTTCATATCCAGCCCGGCACAGAAGGCCCGGCCGTTGCCGGTGAGAACCGCGACCAGCGCGTCGTCGTCGCCGTTGAACTGTTCCCACGCCTCACGGAGCTCGCGCGACAGTTCGGCGTTGATCGCGTTCAGGGCCGTGGGGCGGTCGAGCGTGATCACGCTGACGGATTCGAGACGTTCGTAGGTGACGGCCATCGACAACTCCTTCGCGGGCGTTAGCCCTCGTGCAGGTCCTCGGGGAACAGAACCGACGTTTTGTAGCCGGCAAGGGCGGCACGAATCGCCGCCAGGGTGATCTCATCCATCCGGAAGAAGGTCGGGCGCCGGCCGACATCTTCCGGCGCGTGGGCGTCCGACGATTGGATACAGGCCCGCGGCATTCGGTAGCGCGGGTCGGCGCCGTTGCCGTACCGCTCCCGCCGGCGCGGGTCGGTGATCTCCAGCGCGACCAACTCCGGCGTGGTGTAGATCCGCTGCTTGTCCGAGGGTTTCTCATCTGACATCAAGAAGCCGCGCGGCTCGCGGTCGACGTGCGCGCCGATCGCGATGCCGCCATGCGCCGCGATCGCGCGGAAGACGTCGTCCATCCACATCTCCGTCCGCTTGTAGCCGTCCCCCCAGACCTCGGGCGGCAGGTCGACGGCGTGCATCAGGTCGCGGATCACATCGACGGGCGTGTCGATATCGAAGATCGCGAGGCAATGCCCGCCGCGCGTCGAGATCTCGGTGCCGGGGATGATCGTCACGGTGGAGCCGCGTGCCAGCTCGCGCAACTCGTCGATCACCTCGCCGCCGTTGTGGTCGGTGACCGCGATCGCATCAAGCCCCGCCGCCTCGGCGGCGCGCAGCACCTCGGCGTGCGCGGTGGAGCGGCCAAGCTCCGGCCGGATGTGGTCGATGTAGCAGGCCGAGAAGCGGGTATGGATGTGCAGGTCGAGCTTCTTGAATCCCGGCGGCGCCGGTACGACAACAGCAGCCATCGTTCTCCCCGGTCTCCCGAACGTGATCGCACGGTGTGGTGGGAGCCGCGTTCAGAATAACGGACGCGGCTCGATGAGGCGATGGTGTTCGGCGGACGCGACGGCGATTCCGATGACGTTCGCCGTCGCCGCACAGGTCGGGCACCAATGAACGCGAAGCGGCGCTGCTCGTCGGGTAGGATAGACCCGGCACATTCGTCGGAGGACGATCCGAATGCCGCTCGAAGACCTCGCTGTCTTACTGGAACGAGCGCGTGACGCCTTTGCGCGCCGCGACTGGGTGGCTGCTCGCGACCGTTTCAGGACGGCGCGCGAACAGGGACCGCTGAGCGCCGATGACACCTACGCGCTGGGCGATTCGGTCTGGTGGCTGGGCTCTTTCAGAGAAGCGCAGGCCCGATACGAGGAGGCCTACCGCCTCTATCTGAACGAGGAGCGGCCGCGCGACGCCGCGATGACGGCGCTGGGCATCGGCGGCCACTGCTTCATGCGTGGCGACGAAGTGATTGGCTCCGGCTGGATGCATCGCGCGTTGCGCCTGCTGCAAGACGAACCGGAGGGTGCGGAGCACGGCTACCTGCTGATCGGCGGGCTCGAATCGGCCCTGGGCGCGTGCGATCTCGATGCCGCGATCGAGACGGCGCGGCGGATGCAGGAGATGGGACAGCGGTTCGCCGACCCGAACCTGCACGCGCTCGGGCAGATGGGTGAGGGCAAGGCGCTAATCAAGCAGGGTCGGATCGGGGAGGGCATCGCCCTGCTGGACGAGGCGATGCTCACCGCCGTGTCGGACGAACTGGCGCCGGCATGGGCGGGCAACATCTACTGCCAGATGATGCGGGTGTGTCACGAGCTGTTTGACCTGCGCCGGGCGGGGGAGTGGACCCGGGCCACGGCCCGCTGGTGCGAGAGCCTGCCCGCCGCCGGGCCGTTCATGGGCGTCTGCCGCGTCCACCGCGCCCAGGTGTTGCAAGTACACGGCGCCTGGGAACAGGCCGAGCGCGAGGCGATGCGGGTCTGCGAGCAACTGGCGGACTTCGACCTGGGCACCGTGAGCGAGGGCTACTATCAGATGGGTGAAGTCCGGCGTCAGCGTGGCGACCTCGCCGGCGCGGAGGAGGCGTACCGGCTGGCCCACCAGTTTGGCCGGCAGCCGCAGCCCGGTCTGGCCCTCCTGCGGCTTGCCCAGGGCAGGACGGAGGCCGCGTCCGCCTCGATCCGGTCCGCACTCGCGACGGAGACGCTCGACCGGCTGGCCCGAGCGCGGCTCTGCGCCGCCCAGGTCGAGATCGCCCTCGCGGCGGGCGACCACATGGCTGCCCGGCTCGCGTCCGACGAACTGGAGGAGACGGCGCGCATCTATCAAAGCTCCGGACTCCTCGCCGCGGCGGAGCAGGCACGGTCCATGGTCCTGCTCGCGGACGGCGAGGTCGCGGCGGCGCTGCAGACGGCGCGGGCCGCCGGCCTGCTCTGGCAGCAGCTGAACGCTCCCTATGAATCCGCCCGCGTCCGCCTCCTGCTGGCGCAGGCCCACCAGGCGATGGGCGGGGACGACGCCGCCACGCTCGAGCTCGATGCAGCCGAGGCGGTGTTCGTTCGGCTGGGGGCGGCGCTCGACGCCAACCGCATCGCGGCGATGCGGCGCCGGGACCCGCTACCGGGAGGACTGAGCGAGCGCGAGGCGGAAGTCCTTCGCTTGGTCGCATCCGGCTGCACCAATCGCGAGATTGGCGCCGTCCTGGTCATCAGCGAAAAGACGGTCGCCCGTCACCTCTCGAACATCTTCGCCAAGCTCGACCTCACCTCCCGGACGGCGGCGGCGGCCTATGCCTTCGAGCATGGGCTGGCGATCCGCGGCCGTGGGTAATTTGACCCATCGCGGCCGCAACCCGATTGCATTGTTCCTCCGATGACGCGCACCGCGTCACCTCCGTACCGTCTGTATCAGCACAGCGAAGGAGGGAGCAGCGATGACGACCGAAGCGTCCACTCAGCAGCATGAGGGCCGGTATGTCCGCGCCAACGGGACCGACATCTTCTATGTGGAGGCAGGAACAGGGGAACCGCTGCTGCTGCTCCACGGCGGTTTGGTGTCAACCAACCCGGTTTGGGCTGGTGTTCCCGTGACGTACGTCTCTCACATGAACACCTTCGCGCAGCACTTCCGCGTGATCGCGCCGGACACGCGCGGACAGGGCAGGACGGTCAATGCCGGAGGCGGCTCGATCCCCTACACGTTGCTGGCAGACGATGTTCTGGCGTTGATCAATGCGCTTGGGCTGGATCGGCCGCTGATCTGCGGCTTCAGCGAGGGCGGGATCACGGCGACGATTGCCGCCATCCGTGATCCTGACGCGGTTCGGGCGATCGTGAACGATGCCGGGTACGACCTGCTCAACCCGCACGCGCCGACTATGACGATGACCCGTCAGGTCTTTGGCGGCAGCCCGGACGCGACTCTGGCGGACCCGGAGGCAGCCGCGCGGTTCTTCGAGGCATCAGATGAGACGCGCGCGATGCCGGCGCTGATGCAGGCGGATCACGACAGTGCTCAGGGTCCTGGCCACTGGAAGACGGTCATTGCCGAGTTGTTCGAGCGGGGCACCCAATCCCCGGGCTACACCGTCGAGGACCTGCGCAAGGTCACTGTGCCGACGCTGATCATGACCGGCGACAGAGACTTCCTCTGCAGCGTGGAGGAAGGGGTCGCGGCCTACCGAACGCTGCCGGATGGAGAGCTGGCGATCCTGCCCGGCATCAGCCACGTCATCACACCGCTCAAGGTGCACGTCTCGATCGACTTCCTGGTGCGCCATGCAACGCATCAATCCGGAGCTGCGTCTGCCTAGAGGCGGCGGAGTGCTGGTCGCACCCACACCAAGACCTGTCTGTATCACGATGAAGGGTGAGAGGAGCCATGACAACGAAGACCATCGATCAGGCACGAGCAGAGTCGTTCGCGGAGCAGATGCTGGGTGTATTGAACAGCGGTGCGATTGCGCTGATGACATCCATCGGTCACCAGGTCGGGTTGTTCGACACGATGGCGACATTGCCTCCATCAACAAGCGAAGCAATCGCGGAGGCGGCAGGACTAAACGAGCGCTACGTGCGGGAGTGGCTCGGTGCGATGGTCACCGGCCGGATCGTCGACTACGACTCCGCCACCGGCACGTATTCGCTGTCGCCTGAACACGCGGCCTGCCTCACCCGGGCGGGCGGGAGCGGCAATCTGGCGGCGGCGATGCAGTTCGTTCCACTGCTGGCGCAGGTCGAAGAGCCGGTCGTCGACTGCTTTCGCAACGGCGGCGGCGTGCCCTATTCGGCGTATCCGCGTTTCCAGAAGCTGATGGCCGAGGACAGCGCCTCAGTCCACGATGCCGCGCTGACCGAGACGATCCTGCCGCTGGTGCCCGGCCTCCCGGAGCGGTTGCAGTACGGCATCGACGTCGCCGACATCGGCTGTGGCAGCGGTCACGCGATCAACCTGATGGCGCGGGCATTTCCCCGGAGTCGCTGTACCGGCTACGACTTCTCTGAGGAAGGCATCCAGACAGCCCGGCGTGAGGCAGAGAGATTCTCGCTGACCAATGCTCTGTTCGAGGTGCGCGACGTGACGGCACTCGATCTGCACGATCGCTTCGACCTGATCACGGCGTTCGACGCGATCCACGATCAGGCGCATCCGGCGCAGGTGCTGGCCGGGATCGCCGGCGCGCTGCGGCCGGATGGCGTCTTCCTGATGGTCGATATCCGCGCATCCAGCAACCTGCACGAGAATATGGACCTGCCGATGGCGCCGTTCCTCTATGCCGCCTCGACGATGCACTGCATGACCGTCTCGCTGGCGCTCGCCGGCACCGGCCTCGGCACGATGTGGGGTGAGCAGACGGCGCGCCGGATGCTGGCGGATGCCGGATTCACCCACGTCGAGGTGAAGCAGATCGAGGGAGATATCTTCAACAACTACTTCATCGCCACAAAGCGCTGATGGGCATGCATCCGTGCGTAACCACACGGAAATCTGCTCTGATCGGGGCTATCCTTGCCGGCACAGGCTTCGATGCCGGTTGAGGATAGCCCCAGGGTTCCAAAGCGATGGAGGGCGCCATGGCAGACCAGCGTACGCGCGGAATGATGCAGCCCCGGCGACGCGACGGTCACGCGATCGTGATCGGCGGGAGCATGGCCGGTCTGCTGACGGCGCGGGTGCTGGTCCGCCACTTCGAAGCGGTCACGCTGATCGATCGCGACCGCTTCCCCGAGGAGCCGGTGTTCCGCAAGGGAGTGCCGCAGTCACGGCACCTGCACGTCCTCCTTGGTAAAGGACGATCGCTGCTCGATCGCTTCTTCCCCGGTTTCACCGAAGAGATGGTGGCGGCCGGTGCGCTGCTGCTCAAGTTCCCGGAAGATGCACTCTGGCAGACACAGGCGGGCTGGTCGGAGCGGTTTGATACGGGCCTGCCGCCGCTGCTGAGCAGCAGCCGCGAATTGCTCGAATTCACCGTCCGCAAGCGCCTCCTCGATTCCGGTCGCGTGCGCTTCGTCGAAGAGACGGATGTCACCGGTCTCACCGCCTCGCCGGATCGCACCACCGTCACCGGCGTGACCCTCCAATCGCGCGCCGGTGACGGCGAATCGGAGGAGATCGCGGCGGATCTGGTGATCGATGCCAGCGGCCGTACCTCGCACGCGCCGCGCTGGCTGGAAGCGCTTGGCTATGAGGCGCCGGCGGAGACGACGATCAACAGCTTCCTCGGCTACGCCAGCCGCGTGTACAAGATCCCGGATCGCTTCGATGCCGACTGGCGTATCCTCTTTCTGCAACCGAACGCGCCCGCCGCCGCACGCGGCGGCGGGCTCTTCCCGATCGAGGGCGGACGCTGGATCGTGACGGTGGCCGGCGCCGGCCGGGACTACCCACCGACCGATGAGGCAGGATTCCTGGAGTTCGCGCGGACCCTGCGCACGCCGCTGCTCTACGAGGCGATCAAGGACGCCGCGCCGCTCACCAACATCTCCGGCTATCAACGCACGGAGAACCAGCGCCGTCATTACGAGCGCCTGCAGCGGCGTCCGGAGCGCTTCCTCATCACCGGCGACGCGGTATGCGCCTTCAACCCGATTTACGGCCAGGGCATGACCGTTGCCGCCGACGACGCGATGATGCTGCATCGCTGTCTCGCGCGGGCCGGTGACAACCTCGCCGGCCTGGCGGAGCGCTTTCAAAAATCGATTGCCAAGGGAAACAACGATGTCTGGCTGATCGCCACCGGCGAAGACATGCGCTATCCAACCACCGAGGGCGCAACCCCGGACCGGATCACACGGATGACCAACCGCTACATGGACCGGGTGCTGAGCGTGGCGATCCGCAACGCTGGGGTGAATCAAGTCATGTCGCAGGTCTTCAACCTGCAGACGTCGCCATACGCACTCTTCAAGCCGAACGTCCTCGTGCCGGTGCTGCTCGGCCGCGGCGACCCGCCGTTGGAAGGCCCACCGACCGCGACCGGAGTTCCGCGCGTGGAGCGGGACGTTGCCAGGGTCGGGGATTGAAGGACGGCCCTCACCCTCGGCCCCTCTCCCAAGCTTGGGAGAGGGGAGTCCGATTCGCCGGAGCTGCAGTGTCCATTCGTGTCCGCTGGTGTCCGAGAGAACACGGGGTGGTCGGGCGCGGGATGTGTTCGGCATTACCATTACTTCCCTCGGCAGCGTTCGAGTAGCAGCGCCTTGAAGCGGGCGGCGTCGATCGCGTAGCCGACGCGGGCGTTGGGCGGATGTCCGCTGAGGCCGAGGCGGTCGACGACGGTCATGCCGGTGGTGAGGGCACCACTCGTCTCCACATCGACGTGGGCATCGGCGTGGTCGGACATGATTGATGGATCGAGAGCGATTGCCATGCCGACCGCATCCGGGCAGGCGGCGCCGTGTTCGCCGGGCAGCATCGGACGGCGGGCAGCGATCCGGAGGCTGTGGCCGAGCAAGGCGCCGACCAGTCGTGCCGCTGGAGTTGCGAGTGCAGCGATCGCGGCGACATCTTCCTCTGTCAACCGTGCGGCTCCGCGCGAAAGCTCGATGCCGGCCATGGTCAGGCTGAAGCCGGCGCGGAAGACGGCCTTCGCCGCCTCGGGGTCCGCGTGGACGTTGAACTCGGCGACGGGTGTGACGTTGTCGGCCGCGCGGGCCGCGCCGCCCATCAGCACGATACCGCGCACCGCCTTCGGAAGGCGAGGCTCCCGCACAAGCGCCAGCGCGATGTTGGTCAGCGGTCCGAGGGTCACAATGGTGATCTCGCCCGGCGACCGCATCACCAATTCGACGATCCGGTCCGCCGCGAACCCCAGATCGGCGCGTCCCCGTCTCGGCCGCAGGCCGATGTCTCCGAACCCATCCTTGCCATGGATCCACGAGGGACGCCTCGGTGCCGGCCGCATGATCGGGTGACGCGCACCGGCATACACCGGAACCTCAACGCCGCAGACCTCCGTCACGAGCCGCGCGTTGCGGACGTTGTGCGCCAGTCCCGCGTTGCCATGAACGACCGTGATCGCCTCGACATGCACGCCCGGATGCCGCAGCGCCATCACCAGCGCCACGCCATCGTCAACGCCGGGGTCGGTGTCGATGATCAGCCGCATTGTGCAGGACACTCGTCGAGCGTGGTCACTCCCCCGTCCATTCTCACTCGTAGATGGACCCCAGTCGCCGTGCTCGTTGCGGCCGGCTCAAGACGTCGGTGCTATCGACAAACTGATCGATGCTGCCGACGCCGACCGGCAAGGCCAGCACGGCCTCGTCGCGAATCGCCAGCCTGGTTGCCTCGGCGAATCGCTCGGCGCGCAGGACTCGATATGGACGGCCATGGAAGATGCGACTGATTGGTTCCACGAATTCGGTGATGGCGAGGCCGTTATGTTGTTGAGCAACGAGCTCGAAGGCGGCGGCGAGTCGGTCCTCCCGCGTTTGCGGATCCTGAGCCGCGAGAGTGCGATCCAGCACCGGTGCCAGCATACCGGCACATTGGAGGCGGGCGAAGGCGGTCCCCAGCCACTTGGAATACGGTGCGTAGCGCCGTTCGAGCAGGAAACATAGCTTCATCAGGTCACGCACGAGCCGTGCGACCACGATGCGCGACCCGAGCTCATCGCTGATCTCAACACAACGGCCGACGAACGCCTCCTCCTGCTCGATCCGCGTCCACTGGCACGCGATCAGGTAGAGCCACAGGTCGTGCGGGTACCAGGCAAGCTTCTCCCGGATCGGTTCCAGCTCACCGAGGCCATCATGGTAGACGGCGCCGGCAGTGACCGATAGCAGTATCTGCGCCGGCGTGAGCAACCAGTCTCGGAGGTACAACGACGCACGCGGATCGAAGCCCAGGAGCGTACGGAAGAAGGTGTCGACCGTGAGGAGGGCAACGCGGTGATTCACCGGCCCTTGTTCGATCGGCGCCAGGAGCTGGACACCACCCTCGTCGGACGGTCCCCAGTTGGTCGGATACCCGCGAAAGGAAAACGGCAATCGTCGCGCCAGCCGTTCCTTGACCGCCTCGGCTTGTGCCGCGTGGGCGGGTGGCTCAAGGAACACCTGGAGGCGCGGTCCCCAGTGGTGATCGGTCGACCGCTCGGTGTCGAAGCCGAGCACCTCCGAGCCTGTGCCAAGCAGCGCAGCGGAGTAGCGAAGGATGGGAAATACCTCGGCGAGCAGTGGTCGGACGGCCTCGTCATGAAAGGCGCGACAAAGCTCGAGTCCGGGTATGAACCCGCCGGTCCAAGCGCCGGATTCGAGATCCTTCGTGGGCACGCACGACTCCGATCAACGGCCGCCGGTGACACCGCCGGACTCGGCCAGCAGTTCTTCCAGGTGCATCTGCCATTCGAGGGCTTCGCGGCGGCGGGCGGTTGTGTCGGCGAACTCCTCGTAAAATGCCTGGCCCCAGTGCAGGTGTTCCTCTTCTTCAAGGAGGATGTGGCGGAGGATGCGCACCGTCGGGCCGTCGCAGATCGGGTCGGTGACGGCGAGGTGATGGCGGTAGTAGACGGTGAGGTGGGTCTTCAGCACGCGGTAGAGGCCGACGACGCGCAGCAGTTGGTCGTTGGCGGTCTGCATCTCCTCGCAGAACTTGAGGAACGCCTCGTTCGGCGGTTCAGACTTGGTCGAGGAGCGCAACGTCGGCGGCGTGGCGAGGTCGGCGCCGTCGAGCACCCGCAGCTCCGGCAGCCGCTGGCCGAGCCAGAAGGCATGGATCGAGTCCTGGTAGCAGTGCTCGCCGAAGGCGAACTTCGCCTTGATGCTCGGCGTCGTCGGCGCCCATCCCGCCTCGGTGGTCATGCAGACGTGTTCGGCAAACTTGTAGTGAATGATGCGACGGGCGCTCTCATCGACGCCGAACGCGCCGCCCACCGTTCGGGTATCGACACATAGCTCGGGCATTGCCACTCGTCCCTTCGACGGATTGGGATTGGTTCTGGGGTTGGTGAAGAATCGTACCGCGCGCTACGGCGTCAGCGCCGGGTTGAGACGTCGGGCCATCGCGGCGGCGGCCTCCTTCGCGGCGCGGTCGCGCTCGTACCGCCGCCGCGCCCACGCCTTCGCGAACTGCTTCGCCTCCGCCAGTGGCGCCGAGTCGTGCTCGTAGTCCGGGTCATACGAGATGCACTCGACCGGACAAACCTTCGCGCAGATGCCGCAGTCGATGCAGCGCGCCGGGTCGATCACATGCGTCCGGTGACCGGTGGTGAAGTAGTGAATACATTCGGTCGGGCAGGCGCGCCGGCAGAGACCACAGTTGATACACGGCCCAAGGTCGATCGTGTAGGCCACATCCCCTCCCCGGATTCTTCACCACCAAGTCACCAAGACTAAACGAAGTTTGGTGTCTTTGTGGTTCCACGTCGTCTCTAGCCCAGAGCCAGCTCTCCCCGTTCGTCCTCTTCGGCGAAGAAGGAGCGGATCTCTTCGCTCTGGTCGCCGGTCAGTTGCGCCCGCATCCGCTCGTGACGCGCGTGTGCGTTCAGCGCGCGGCGCTCCTGCTCCGGGTCGCCATCGCATAACTGCTTGACGAAGTAGTCGCCGATCGCGGTGTGCGTCACCTCGTCCGCCCAGTTGAAGTCGAAGCACTGCTCCATCAGGTGGTCGCCGATCTGGTGACCGAGGTTGCTGGTCGCCTCGAAGAGGGCCAGCGCCGCGCCTTCCAGCGAGACGTTGGTCGTAGAGAGGCTGATCAGCGGATCGGCAGGGTTGTCGCCCAGCGCCTGCTGCTGCGCCGCCCGCGCGGTCGCTCCGCCGCCACCACCGGCCAGCGTGTCCGGGTATTCGCCGATCTCGCCGCCGTAGGATTCGAGCACACCCTTCGCCAGTTGCGCGTGGCGCACCTCGTCCCACGTCTGTCGCGCCATCGCCATGATCAGAGTGGAGGGCACCGGCCAATGCTGCCACTCGACCACCTTCCGGGAGAAGGCATCGACGCCGGCGAACTCGGCGGACATGATCGACGATACCAGCGCCTTCCGCAGTTCGAGGTTCGACGGGTCGGCGGCGATCAGCCGGCGCAGCGTCTCCGGACCGTAGTTCTGGACGGCGCCGATCCGCGTTTCGAGCGCGCGGCGTTCCTCTTCCGTGAGGGTCATCACCGGGCGGTACGGCGGATCGCGGCGGGACGGACTCTCAACCAGTCGTTCGGCAAGCGCGCGCATCGATTCCCTCCGAAACGAGCAATGCTGACCTTGACGTTTACGTCATCCTTTGTGACGTGAGGCTAGCACAGCCTCACCGGCGCGGCAAGCCGTTCGGCACTCGCGCCGGATTCGGCCTGCCCCAGTGCAGCCGTGTATCGTCGAACATCGGTACACTGGCGGTAGATTGTTCGAGCAGGTCGGAGAGACGATGCGAGCTGCCTACATTGCAGGTACCACGGTCGCGGCCGGGATAGTCGGTGCGCTCTTCGGATTGATCTGGGGGTTCTTCGCCCAGGAAGCGGGCTGGTGGGGCGCCTGGGCGCTCTTCGGGATCATCATCGGTCCCATCCTCGGCGTGATCGTCGCGGAGCGGACGGCGACATGACCGACGAACGACCGGCCAACGCGCACGAAGGGCCGCGCATCCGGCCGCGGATCGGCAAGATTGGCCGCGGGCGAGCGAGCGACCGTTGCGGCGACCCGCCGTCACCTGCCCTGCGCGAGGGAATCGCCGAATTCAATCGTGGTGAGTTCTTCGAGCAGCACGAGACGCTGGAGGCGGCCTGGATCGAGGAGGACGACCCCGTCCGCTACCTCTACCAGGGCATCCTTCAGATCGGCGTCGGCTTCCATCATCTTTCCCGCGGTAATTCATACGGCGCCCGCCGTCTCTGGGCACGCGGCATCGTGCTGCTCGAGCCGTTCCGTTCCGGGTGCATGGATGTTGACGTCGATCGGCTGGTGCGTGAGACGCAGCAATGCATCGAGGAGATCGATCGGATCGGCATCACCGGCGACCGCGTGTTCGACCAGACGCTGATCCCACGGGTGCACTGGCTGACTGAACCTGATCTACACGGTGGCTCGATTTTGTCATCCTGAGCGGAGCGAAGGATCTCAGCGGTCTGATGACGCCCGAGATCCTTCGCTGCCGCTCAGGATGACAGGGGGAGCACGTTCGACCGCGATCGCCGCTCGCGTAGCTCCTGCTGGAGCAGATACCACCAGTAGAACGCCGCATAGCCACGCCAACCGGTCCACAACTCGCCGTGGGCGCGGACTTCGGCCTCCGTCGCCAACCGGCCCAGACCGTACTCCCGTCCCACCACCTGCTTGAGGCCGCCGTCGCCCGCCGGCATCACGTCGCGGTGGCCGTAGGCGCGCATGAGTGCGTACTCCGCCGTCCAGCGCCCGATGCCGGGCAGCGCCGTCAGCGTCGCGATCGCCTCCTCTGCCGGCAGCTGTCCGACCGCGCCAAGGTCGATCCGTCCCGCGCAGACGGCGCGCGCCAGCTCGATCGTGTACCGCGACTTCTGCCGGCTGAACTGGAGCGGCAGCAGGTCGCGCTCATGCTCCAACCCGGCGAGGCACTCCGGCGTCGGGAACGTCGCCAGCGTCACACCGTCCGCCTCGATCCGGCCGCCGAATCGATCGACCAGCGCCCGCTTCAATTTGGCCGCGAAGGTGATGTTGATCTGCTGCCCGAGGATCGCCCAGACCAACGCCTCGAACGGATCGGCGATCAGCACCGGCCGCAGCCCTCGATACCGCTCCACCAGCCGCCCAAAGACCGGATCGGCCGCGCCCACATCCGCCAATCCGGTTATGTCGTCATCCGCCGCGAAGATCCGGGCGGCAAGGTCTTCGGCCGCATCGAGGTCGTCATTCGACGGTTCGCCGCCGAGCAGTTCGACGTGCAGCGTCAAGGCGTCCACCACGCGATCACCGCCAGAGACGCGAAGGATGAAGGACTGCCCGCGTAACTGCACCGGCCGGAGATAGCGGTCGCCCTCGACCCGCTCGATCACAGCCGAGGGCGACAGACGCAGATAATCTAGTGCCAGGTCGAAGGCGAAGGGCACTGTTGTATTCAGCGTTCGGGAGCGCTCGATCGTTGTCATGTCTTCCCGGCCGGCTGAATCAGCGATCGTTCGAGGGCGGCGCGAACATCCGGCGGCAGCGGCGCCGCTTTGCCCTCCGCATCCAGCCACACCTGAACAGAAGAGCCTTCGCAGACGAGCGTGTCGTCCCGTCGGACCTCATACGACAGCGTAAAGCTCGTGGTCCCGATCGCGGTGGTCCGGGTCGTCACGATAAGCCGGTCGCGATGCACGGCCGGGGCACGGAACTGTGCCGCGGTCTGCGCCAGCGCAAACGATGGCGCGCCGGCATCCCGCGGCCGCGGCCGTTCGACCACGCCGAATCGGATCAGGTGTTCGAGGCGGCTCTGCTCGAAGTACTGAAAATACATCGCGTTGTTGACGTTCCGATCGGCATCCATGTCGGTCGAACGGACCGTGAGTTCGAACTCGGTGATGGCGCCCCCACCATCCGGCATGCCGTTGCCCATACCCGCCTCCGATCGCTCCTTATCGATTCGCCACGAGATGCGTCGACGTGACCACGGCCAGGCTGCGGCCGTCGCCGTCGCGGACGGCCGTCTCGACCACGATCATCGTTCGACCGCGGTGCAGCGGCCGCGCCTCGGCCGTGATCGTTCCCTCCCGTACGTTTCGCAGGAGGTTGGCGCTAACCTGTACCGCGAGCGGAAAGCGTTCGGCAGGAACGTTGCCATCCGGATCGATCACGCGCATGCTCGCGTAGGTCGCGGCGGTGTCCGCCAGTGCGAGGATCGCGCCGGCATGAAACAGCCCGGTCAATTGCTGCAACTCGGGCCGGAAGTCCAGCTCGGCGACCGCTCGCTCGGTCGAAGCCTCAATGAGGCGGATGCCCAACGTCGTCAGCAGGTTGGCGCCGGAGCTCGGCAGCAAGTTCATGGCCACACTCTCCGCTCTGGACAACGAAAGAGGAAGAACGATGTAACGCTCTTCCCCTCCGCCAATGCTATGCGATTGTATCCGCGCTCAATCCCACTCGGGATCGATCGCCCCTTCCGCCTCGACGCCGCTGATACCGGGCACCCGCTCGAAGAGCAGGCGCTCGATCCCCATCTTCAGGGTCAGCGTGCTCATCGGGCAGCCGGCGCAGGAGCCGACCAGGGCGAGCCGGACAATCATGTCGGGCGTCACCTCGATCAACTCGACGGTCCCGCCATCCATCTCGAGCGCGGGCCGGATCTCATCCAGCGCGCTCTCAATCTGGTCGACCATCACGGGATTCATGACCATAGACGATCCTCCGGGCCGCACCGACACGGCCGGGAAAGTTGACAAGTTCACTTAACAATATACCAGAGCCGGCGCATCCCGGTCAAAGCCGTATCGAACCGCAGAGGCGCAGAGGGCACAGAGGACTGTTTGTCATGCTGAGGAGCGCAGCGACGAAGCATCTCGCCGGGTGACAGACGCACCGCGAGATGCTTCGCTCCGCTCAGCATGACAAGTCTTGCCTCTGCGTCCTCTGCGCCTCCGTGGTTCTACAATCGAGGAGCCGCTGGTGACAATGGGCTGCGTGTGGAGCGATGTGCATGAAGGAATCTGGTGAGATTCGCGGGCTGATCTTTGACTTCGACGGAACGATCGTCGATACGGAGCTACCCGCGTATCAGGCATGGCAGGAGATCTTTGAGGAACACGGTTGCTCGTTGCCGCTGCTGGAATGGGCGCAGTCGCTCGGCGGCGGCGACCGCGGGTTCGACCCGTGCCTCCATCTCGAAATGCAGCTGGGCCGCGCGCTGGATCAGACGGCGCTGCGCGAGCGGCGCCAGGCGCGGAAGATCGAGTTGCTCGCGGCGGAGGTTTTGCTGCCGGGCGTGGTCGAGTACGTCGAGGCCGCGCGGCGGCTGGATCTGAGGCTGGCGGTCGCGTCCAGTTCGCCGCGTGATTGGGTGGTGGAACACCTCGACCGCTTTGGACTGCTCGACTTCTTCCACTCCGTGAGTTGCGCGGATGATGTGGCGCGGGTGAAGCCGGACCCCGCCCTCTTCGAGCGCGCGCTCAACCTGCTTGACCTGCAGCCCGAGGAAGCGATCGTGATCGAAGACTCGCCGAACGGGATCACGGCGGCGAAAGCCGCTGGCATCTATTGTGTCGTCGTGCCGAACGCCCTCACGCGCGAGCTGTCGATCGGCCACGCTGACCGTCGCCTGGAGTGCCTGCTCGACCTGCCCCTGGAGTCGCTGATCGCGATCGTTGCCCGCGAGCGACAGGGTGGTCGCACGCACGGCGCCGACCTGATTCGGTAAGAGCCGCCGCAGCCGGACCCGGTCCTTCGCGATACGGCGTGCGTCACGCCAGCGGACGATCGGGCCGCGGCACGAAGCGCGGACCTTCCAGTTCATCGATGCAGCCATCGGCCGGTTGCAGCAGCGGGGCGGCGATGAAGGAGAGCGCGATCACGGCAACACAGGCGCTGTGCTGGCTGTAGGTGACGACGTGACCCGCCGCCGGGAAGAGATAGGCATGGTTATTCGGCAACGTGCTCGCGGTCATTTCCGCCCAGACCGGCGGCGTCTGAAAGTCGTAGTTGCCGGAGAGGAGCAGCACCGGCACCGTGCTCGCCACCGGCTCGCTCACCTGCGCCCCACGATACGGAACGCCCCACGCATCGCAAACGGCGCGTCCACCGAACGGCGTTCCCGGAGGAAAGTCGGCGCACAGCACGGCGTCGTAGATCGCCTTCGGCGCCCGTCGCGCCGCCTCCGGTCTATCGGATGGATCGCCATCGTCCGGCACATCGCCGAGGCCCGCGAGGAAGAGGAGAAAGCCAAGCTCATCCGCCAGCATCTCCGTGTCGCCTTCGAGCACGCCGGCGACGAAGAGCGGCACCTGCTCCGCCAGCGATGGAATGCTGATCACCTCAAGGAACAGCTCGGCGAGCGCGCCAAAGGAAACCTCAACCGTTTCACCCGTGTCTTCGTCGACAAAGAGTTGCAGCCGCTCGTTCGAGCGCGCCACCAGTTCGGCGAATTGGCCGCGCAGGTTCGGGTACTCGGCGTCGCAGACGGTGTCACGCTCGCAGTCCCGCAGGAAGCGGCCGAAGGCGAGGTGCGCCTCCTCCTCCAAAACATCCCCTTCGTAACCATCCAGCCACTGCGGCGGCGCAACACCGTCGAGGATCGCCGATTCGACGACCTCCGGGTGGTTGCGCAGGGTGAAGAGGACGCCGGTCGTTCCATATGACGTCCCCATCAGGATCGCCCGCTCGTAGCCGAGCGCGTGGATGATGTCCTGCACGTCATGTGATGTTTCCGTGGTGTTGAACGAAGCGAGGTCGACGCCGCGCCGCTCGAGCTCGGCCCGGCAGGCGCGGACCTGATCGATCGCGGGCGATTGCGCACCCTTGATGATCGAGACGGCGTCGGTATCCACTACCGGCAACATCGGACAGGTGAGCGACGGCAGCGACCGGCCGGTGCCACGTTGATCGAAGGCGATCACCGGCCGCTGCCGAACGAGCGTCTGTCCGAGCGGACTATCGAGGAATCCGAGAGACACCTCCTCCAGGCCGGAGCCGCCCGGTCCGCCCGCGAGATAGAGCAGCGGCGTCGCGCCGGCGGCCGCCGTCGGTGCGGTGAGGACGGCCACCGGCAGGTTCAGCGGTGGCAGGCCGGCGCGCTCGCGGCTCTGGGGAACGCGGACGACGCCGCAGCGGGCCGTCTCGCCGAGGACGAAGCCGTCGGGCAGTTCGAAGTTCGATGCACACGCACCAGGAAGTAATGCCGGGA
>JBFXAN010000097.1:0-23290 GCA_050184225.1 Dehalococcoidia bacterium
ATCGCCGGTGCTCAATTGCAGGTCACGGATGACCATCCGCCGTTGGTTGGGTCCGCTGATACCCAACCCCAGCCGGATCGCCTCTCGAATCTGGCGGTAGGTCCACGGGTCGTCGGTCAGTGAGCATTCTGGGTAGCGGCGCAGCACGTCGATCGCGGCCGTGTCTGTCGCGATTCGATCGCCGGATGCAAGGATCACGTTTGGGCGGCGGACGATGCCGTAGCAGGGGCCACCACGGACGAAGACGCTACGTCCGTCGACCAGCACGAGGTCCGGCTGGACGACGGACGCCAGCTCGGCGACACGCGCTTCGATCTGGCCGCCGAAGTGCAGCCGCGCCCGGTGCCGCGGGCGGATTGCACCGACGATCAGCTTCAGGCTGATCGAGAACTTCGTCAGCCAGTGCGTCTTCAGGCAGCAGGCGAAGATCAGCCGGTCGCATTCGAGCATCGGCCGCGCCACTTCGACCCAGCCGAACCGCCGGCCGCGCGTCCGTACGGGTGTCCAGTGCTCGTCTCCGAAGACGGCGACCGCCGCGCCCTCGCGGCGGCAGGCGTCGAAGACGCCGGTGCGCTGCATCTCGTAGCGGGAGTTCGTCGGTGGGTGTCGTGTGCTTTCGCCGACGGTGATGTGTCCGGCGCCGTAGTCGCGGAGCAGCCGGATCAGGGCGATGAGGAAGGGAATGTCGGTAGAGTTCGGCGGCGGGTCGCCGGAATTGAAGTTCGGTTTGATCGTGATCCGGTCGCCGGGACGGATGATTTTGCTGAAACCACCGATTGCCTCAACCGCCGTATGCACGGCCTGGATGAGATGCGCATCGGGATTGGTGGGACGTTCCCGCGCCCAGCCATTGAATGGCGTCCGCAGGGAGTACCCAGGTTCGGGCGGCGCCATGTTGATCTGGGAGACGAGGGCATGACCGTCGCAGTCTGTCAGCCGGTTCGAATGCATGCCTCGATTGGAGCATGACGGTTCAGTCTGACTCAACGCGGATGCCGGAACGCCGCGCGCGCGGCCGACGGGTTTCGGCACTTCGCTCCACCTGCTTGTTCAGACGCTGCTCGATCCGGGCGACCCGCCGCTGCAATTGATCCCGGTCGGCGGCGGCGCGGGCGTAGCCCATCCGCGCGTGATGCTGCTCGATCAGCGCGAGCGCCCGTTCGCAGGCCGCGCGGGCCGCAGGCAGATCCTTGGTCACGTGCTCGCAGTACTTCGCGATCTCCAGCAGCGGATAGAGCGAACGGTTGTCCGGCCGGTTGGCGACGCGATACCACACGGCCAGCGCGTCATGAGGGCGGTCCATGCGCTTGTAGAGCAGCGACACGCGCCGCTCGCACTCCTCCCGCTCGACCGGCCGCAGGTCGGCGCAATCAAGCGCCGCCTCGAAGTGCTCGACCGCCTCCTCCAGCGACCCATCCTGCTCGCAGGCGCGGCCGAGCGCCAGCCGGTCACCGCCGTCGCGCAGGCCGTCGCCCCGCCAGACGTGCGCCAGATGTGCCGCCAGCGTTACCAGCGAGAGGACATCGAGCGCGTTGTGCTCGAAGACGGGCAGCAGCGCCCGGAACCGGCGGGTGCGCACATAGCGGAAGTAGACGCTCGGGATCTCCCAACCGGGAATGTCCTCCTGCCGTATCAAACCGAGGAATTGTCGTTCGAGCTCCTGAAGGCGACAGGAGGGAATGCGGTCGCGGTAGAGGCGGCGGGCCGGGTGCAGCAGGTCGAGGTGGGCGAGGTCGCTGAGGCCACGGCGAATGCGCGTCATGCGGATGCGTGTTTGGAGGAGCGGCATATCGAATGTCTTGCCGTTGAAGGTGACGACACCCTCGAAGTCGGCGAGGTAGTCGGTGAGGGCGCGGATCATCGCCTCTTCGCCGTCAAAGTCTTCGAGGAAGTACTGCCGCAGGCGGAAATGACCGTCGAGGAAGTGACCCATGCCGATCAGGAATGCGACTGTCCCCGTGCCGCCGGCCAATCCCGTCGTCTCCGTATCCAGGAATGCGACCTTGCGCAGATCGACGGCGGCCAGCGCCGCGTCCCGTCCCAGCCGGGCGAGGAGTGCCGGCGCGATGTCGAGCGTCCGGCCGAGTGGCAGCGCGCCGTGCTCGTGCTCCAGCTCGAAGCGCTGCTCGACGACGAACACCCGGCCGGACGGCGTGTCCTGCCAGAATCCTGGGAGATAGTGCGCGACGCCGAGGTCATTGCCGGATGCCCGCGGCGCGGCTGCCGGTGCAGTGACGGAGGGTGCGACAATCTGCGCTTCGGGTCGCTTGCCGGACCCCAGCGTCTCCCGCAGCCGCTCTCGCAGGCGCTCCCGCGCGTCCACTCCCACGCCTCGATCGTCGATCATCTACGCGAACAACTCGTCCAGATTGATGCTCACGCCGGGGAGCGCCACCGGCCTGACCGTGCCGCCATGGAGCAGTTCCTCTCGGTACGTTCCATCCGGCTGCCGCCGCCAGATGGTCAGCGTCCGCTCATAGGGATGCAACCGCCAGATCTCCAGGTCGCCGCGAAGCCGGTACTCCGGGAACTTCGTGTCGACATCGTATTCACCAGTCGAGGGCGACCAGACTTCAACGACGAGTGGCACTGGTTGGGCGTACACCTCGAACTGATCGTCGTCGAGTGTAGTCACGAGAGACTCTGGCAATACGGTCAGGTCGGGAACGTAGCATGTCTCTGACGAGACACGCAGTCGCGTACCGCCGATGCTCCACTCCCGCCAATCCAACTGACGGACGAGCATCGCGAGAAGCCTTCTCGTCGTCCGTCCATGTCGCACCGTCGTCAGCGGCTTCGCACGCAAACGTCCACACTCAAGCTCCCACTTCCCTTCCGGGTCTTCGAGCGCGACACGTTGGTAGGTCTCAAAGCTGATTGACATCGAGAGTTCCCTTATTACTCGTACTCATAGCGGTCAGATTCGTATAAGTCCTGATCAAAGTCCACTGAACCCTCAAAATACTCCGAGCTAGAGTCATCGTGACTGACATCGTAAGCTTCGGTCCGACTTATTCCGCTAATCTGCGGAAAATTGAATTCGTTCAACTCGGTATTGGTCCAGAAAAATCGATTACGATCCTCTTCGTAATGATCACGTCGCTCCTTTTCATCAGCGAATGTGCCATAATCACCTCTAGCCAGTGGCCCCACCCATTCAGAGCGAATGGTATCTCTTCCCAATAGCCTGCTGAGAATCGCCAGCGCGGCGTGCTTCGGGTCGCCGCCCACCTCGTTGGCCGGTCCGACGCAGGACGGGCAGCCAGAGTCGCAGGGGCAGCGGGCGGCAAGGTCGCGGGCCGCCGCCAGCAGGTCGTTGTGGATCGTGAAGAGTTGATCGGCGAAGCCGACGCCGCCCGGTACCGATTCGTAGATGAAGATCGTCGGGCAGCCGGTGAACGGCGACTTCACCTCCGTCACGACGCGCACGTCGCGCGGGTCGCACATCAGGAAGAGGGGCGCGACGTTGACCAGCAGGTTGCCCAGGCCCCAGAGGCCGGACTGCATGGTGTCACCGCGCAGTGTCTCCGTCGCGTCCGGCTGAAGGGAGAGCCAATAGGCGGTTGTGTGCACATCTTCTTGCGGCAGATGGATCTTGCCCCAGCCGACGTTCTCGTGCGTTTCCAGCTTGATCTTCTTGAAGATTGTCGGCTGGTAGCTGACTTTGACTTCGCCGCGCGACGCCGTCGCACCGGGGAGCTCGATCGACTCCGTATCCTCCAGCACCCTCAGGTCGACGGCGATCTCCGCGTCGGTGTAGTAGTCCACGTCCACAGGGCGGACGTAGGCTTTCTTCTCCTCCCAATCGAGCCGGTCGACGTGGAATTGGCGACCGCCGTGGAAGTAGATCGCCTCGTCATGGAGATAGAGTGGTGCGGATGGCCGGTCCATCTCCCCGATGACGCGCGGCTTCGGTCCCTGCTCGATCACGACGAAGTTGTCGATCGAGGCGCTGCGCAGCGAGACCTGCTCCGCCGGATACGTCTCCGCCATCCAGTAGTAGCGGGAGCCGGCCCGGTGCAGTACATCCTCATCCACGAGGATCTCGAACGTCGGGTCGCTGTGCGGACCGAAGCGCTCGCCGGCGTCGAAGGGCAACTCGAAGGCGGCGCATTTCAAGTGGCTGACGATGATGTCGAAGTTGTCCGGGTTGATCAGGCCGGCCTCCGGCGCCCCTTCGAGCACGAACTCCGGATGCGAGGCGATGTACTGGTTGAGCGGGCTGGAGTTGGTGACCATCACGGCGAAGGCAAGGTCGTGCCGCCGGCCCGCCCGGCCGAACTGCTGCCAGGTGCTGGCGACGGAGCCGGGATAGCCCATCAGCACCGCTGCCTCGAGTCCGCCGATGTCGATCCCCAACTCGAGCGCGTTGGTGGCGACGACACCGCGCACCGTGCCGTCGCGCAGGCCGCGCTCGATCTCGCGTCGTTCGAGGGGAAGATAGCCACCGCGGTAGCCGCGTATCCGTTCCGGGTCGCCGGCACGCCGCTTGATCGACCCGCGCAGGTAGGTGAGGAGCACTTCGACGCTGGTGCGGCTGGGGGCGAAGACGATCGTCTGGACGCCGCGCTCCAGCAGGCGGGCGGCGATTCGGCGTGCCTCGCCCATCGCGCCGCGGCGAATGCCCAATTCGCGGTTCACGACCGGCGGGTTGTAGAGCGCGACGACCCGTTCGCCCCGCGGGGCGCCGTTCTCGTCGATCAGCTGCATCGGCGTGCCGGTGAGCTTCTCGGCCAGGTCCCGCGGGTTGGCGATCGTCGCCGAGCAGCAGATGAAGGTGGGGTTCGAACCGTAGAATGCGCAGATGCGGCGGAGCCGGCGGATGACGTTGGCGACGTGGCTGCCGAAGACACCGCGATAGCCGTGCAGTTCGTCGATGACGATGTAGCGCAGGTTCTCGAAGAGTTTGGTCCACTTGGTGTGGTGGGGGAGCACACCCGTATGCAGCATGTCCGGATTGGTGACGACGATGTGCCCGGCGGAGCGCACGGCGCGGCGGGCATCGGCGGGCGTGTCGCCGTCGTAGGTGTACGTCTTGATGTCCTCGCCGATCTCGGTGATCAGGCCGTGCAGTTCGGCCATCTGGTCTTGAGCGAGCGCCTTCGTCGGGAAGAGATAGATGGCGCGGGTCGAAGGGTCGGCCAGGATCGAGTTGAGCACGGGGATGTTGTAGCAGAGGGTCTTGCCGGAAGCGGTCGGTGTGACGACGACGACGTTGGCGCCGTCGAGCACCGCTGAAACCGCCGCCGCCTGGTGCGAGTACGGCTCGACGATCCCCCGCGTCTGGAGCGCGCGAACGAGCCGCCGATCGAGCCGGGAGTCAAACGCGCCAAACGCCGCCGGTCGCGCGGGTATCCGGTGCCAGACGGCGAAGTTGCGGCCGTGCTCCGGCGACTCCCGGATCTCCTGCAGTGCTTCCGCAAGGCCCATGCCGCACCCGTGTCCGCTCCACTCGCACACCTGTTCGGTGTTGTAGCTCAGTGTAAGCACGGCATCGACCGGCGGACAAGCTCAGACATCGCGGGCTTTCCATCTGACTCCACATAACCGACGATGGGGTGACGATGCCGGACGAAGCGATTGCCGCCGCACACGAACGCGCCGTCGAGCAGGTGATGAGCGACGAGCATCTGCTCGGCACGCTCCCCGATGACCTGTCCCAGGCGCTGCTCGACTGGGTGATCGCGCGGTATGACCAGGCGGCGGCAGATGCGCCCGGCGTCGATACCTTCAAGAGCAGGGCAGACGCAATCCGCCATCAGGCTCGAACCATTGCCGATGCGAGTGCCGAGGCAGGCGATGACCGTGCGGCGCTGCTGGCCCGCCTGCGCGCAGCGGACGCTGTCGCCGATGAAGCGCGGCCTCAGCCGGCCGGCGATGGTCAGCCACCGCCAACGGAGGCGGCTCCGGCCCCGCTTATCGAATCCGAGACGTCCGGGCCGGCGCCCGCACTGCCGGCGCCACCGCCGCCGCACGCGGCCAACGATGATGCCGTGGTTCACGGCACGCCGGTCGCCCGACCTCGCGATTCCGTCGCCATGCCGAAGCAACGGCGCCGCCCATCGATCGCTATCGCGGTTCGGACCTCGTTGAAGCACGCGTATGATCGGTTCCGTGCCCTGATGCGGCCGGGAGGCGCCCGATGACATCACGACGAACCAGACTGCTGCTGTTCGTTGTGCTCGCCGCGCTGTTCATTGCGGCGGCGCTCGCCGGCATCCTGCTGCGAAACCAGTCGCAGGAGCAGGTCTCGATCCCGACTCCCGCGCCATCGGGGCTGTACGAGGTCCGCTTCACGACGCCGCAGCGCACCGGCACGCCGCCGAGCGGCAGCAGCGGCCGGCTGGACGAACGCCTTGTCGAGATCATCGACGCCGCCCAGCAATCGGTGGATGTCGCCGCGTATGACTTTGGCTTGCAAAACGTCGCCGACGCGCTGATCCGCGCGCGCGACCGCGGCGTTGACGTACGCATCGTCACGGATACCGACAACCTCGAGAATGAGCCGTTGCAGGCGGCCGCCAAGGCCGGGATTCCGATCGTCGACGATCAGCGCGGTGCTTTGATGCATCACAAGTTCGCCGTGATCGACGGCCGCATTGTCGTGACGGGCGCCTGGAACTTCGCGGAGCGTGACACGTTCCGGCACAACAACAACACGGTCGTCTTCGACTCCGCCGCGCTCGCACGCAACTTCACCAACGAGTTCGAGAAGATGTTCGACGGCCACGCCTTCGGGCCGACGAAACCGAAGGATGTACCCAATCCAGTGATCGAGCAGTCCGGCACCCGCATCGAAACACGCTTCGCCTCGGAGCAGGAGGTCGTGCCGGCGATTCTCGACCGTCTCGAAGCGGCGCAGTCATCGATCGTCTTCATGGCCTTCTCCTTCACGCTGGACGATGTCGGTATGGCCTTGCTCGAACGTGGTCAGGATGGCGTCGGCGTCTGGGGTGTGGTGGAATCGACCGGCTCCCAGACGCAGTTCAGCGAATTCTCGCGGCTCAAGGGCCTCTCGCCGGACGGGACCCGTCCACCGTTCCCCGGCTGCGACGCGGGACCGCCGGTGCTCCAGGATGGCAATCCCTTCCTCATGCATCACAAGGTCTTCGTGATCGACGAACGGACGGTGATCGTCGGTTCCTTCAACTTCACCGCCAACGCCGCCGACGACAACGACGAGGCCCTGTTGATCGTGGACGACGCTGAGATGGCGCGGCAATTCCTCGCCGAGTTCTGCCGTGTCTACAACGTTGCCGTGGAGCGTGAGAAAGCGGGGCGCTGAGCGGAGGCCGGACGCTGATGGCAATATGTCATCCTGAGCGGAGCGAAGGATCTCAGATGCACGAAAACCTCCGAGATCCTTCGCTCCGCTCAGGATGACATGTCGCGCGTGACTTTCCTCTGCGCCGTGACGTTCGCCATGCCGGTATAGGCCGGTTAGGCTTCGTCGTCGTCCTCTTCCTGCGTCCGAAGAAAGGACTCGAGATCGCGGATGATCTCTTCCGCGCTGGGCAGCGCGCCCGTCGGCTCAGACGAGATCGGTTCGTCGTCTTCCCCCTCGTCGACGCGACGCTCCAGCGCGCGCAGCATCCCGGTCGCGCGGCGGTCGTTGGCGATCGCCTGGTCCACCTGGCGCTGGAAGAACGAGGCGGCTGCTTCGAGCCGGCGGAGGTCGAGGTCGAGCTCCAGGATCCGCGTCACGGCGCGGACCAGCGCCAGCGCCGCCTTCGGGTTGGCCGTCGTCGGCAGGTATTGAGGCACCGCCGCCCACAGGCTGAACGAGGGAAGTCCGGACCGGCGGGCGAAGTCGTGGATCAGGGAGGTCATCCCCGAAGGGCCTTCATAGCTCGACGGCGTCGCACCGATCTCGACAATCCGCTCAGTCAGCTCCGGCGTTGTCGCGAAGCCGGAGATCGGCACCGGCCGCGTGTGGATCGTGTCGCCCATGAAGGCGCCGAGCGTGACGAGCGTGGTCACGCCCATCGTCTGCGCCAGATCCAGGACGGTGTCGCCGTAACTTCGCCATTGGATCTCCGGCTCTTTTGCCACCATCAGGATCAGGTCGCGTGTCTTCTCCGGATCGGTGTGGAAGAACGCATCGTGGCTGGGCCATGTGATCTGACGTTCGCCGCCGTTGAGACGAACCACCGGGCGGGTGGTGCTGAAGTTGTGGTAGTGTTCCGCGTCGATCGACGCAAAGCGCTGACCGGGCAGCCGCCGCACCAACCAGCGCACCGCCGCCGACGCCGCCTCGCCGCCGTCGTTCCAACCGGTGAACGCGGCAATCAGCGCCGGATTGCGTAACTCCGGCCGGCGGTCAAGCTTCAGTCCGTGCGCCGCCATGCTCCGCCTCCTTGGTGGCATTGATCATGGAAGCACACTCACGCGCTAGAGGGAAAAGCGAACCGGAAGTTCAGTACAGAGACACCGAGACACCGAGATATCAAGACGCTAAGAGAACACATAAAACCTGGTGTCTTGGTGCTGAATTAGAACGATCAGAAGGTGCGGCCGAGTGCCTGGTCCCAGGGCTGGGGTGCGGCAACGCGCACGATCACATCCTCCCGATCCCGCGCATACAGATAGAGGTGGGCGAAGAACTCCACCTCTGGGAGGGGGTATTCCGGGTTGATGCAGAGGAACGGCATCGGCCAGGGGTTGCGCACGCCGGGGGCACAGCGCACCTCGATCCGGCGTCCGATGCGCAGGCGATAGGTCACGCCGGGAAACCGCTGCGACGGGACATCGAGGTAGCCCTGCCGGCGGAGCGCGTCCCAGCGTTCATCGCCGAGGGTGGTGCGGGCGATCTCATCGGCGCGGGAGCGAGCGACGGAATAATCGTCGCGTGTGAAGTCATTCCCGGCCGATCGCTTGGGCAGAAAGTCCCACCGGCGCAGCCAGGGGCGCTCGATCTCACCACCGTCGTCGGCCGCGATCGGCTCCGGCGGCTCACCACCGCCACCCAACAGCCAGCGAATGAATCGGCGCATACCCGTTCCTGGCCCCTGGTTCACGGCTCCTGGTCCCATCGCTCGCAAACCAGGAACCAGGAACAGCGTCGAGACTAGCCGCCGGCGATCGGCGCGATGATCTGATATTCGGTCACGGTGCGATCGAATGGGGCATCATCGATCACGTGCTCATCGCCGACCTTCTTCGAGATCAGGCAGCCGTTGGCACGCGCCTCTTCGAGGATGCGCTCCGCCTCGGCGATCCGAGCGCGTGCCTCCTCGGTATCCGTCTCGATGTCCCACTCGATTACCTGGTGACCGCGCCGGTTCGCAACAATGATGCGACCCATCGTCATCCTCCATCCACCACTTCGCGGGGTCCACTCCAACGTTCGGGGCGAGTGCGCCTACTGTAAACCGTCACGTCACCAGTGCCAAGCCCCACCCTGTGCGGATAACACCTTCGCGAGGATGATTCCACAGGGGCGAGTGATGCGGATAGCTCGGCGTAACGTTCGCGACGCTGGTAGGGTAGAGTGCGGAGTTGTGCCGCGCGTCCGGCCGGCGGACCGGCGCCGAGCGCGGCCGGAATGACCCACGCTCAGATTGAGGAGGCGCGCGATGGACGTGTACCGTGACGGCGATATTGAAGTGCTCCGTCTGGGGCCGCTCGGTCCCTATGGGAACAACGCCTACATCATTGCCGATGGCGCGGCCAAGCAGAGCTTGATCGTCGACATGCCGGCTGAGGGCGAGAAGCTGCTGGAAGCGCTGGGCGACGCCAACGTGCAGGCGATCGTCGCCACCCACTGGCACCCGGACCACTGGATGTCGTACGACCTCGTGCGCGGTACGACCAAGGCGCCGGTCTACGTCCACGAGCAGGAGATCAAGATCCCGGCGGAGCGGATCGACGCCCGCGTCAAGGACGGTGACGAAATCCGCGTCGGCTCGGCCCGGGTGCGCGTGATCCACACGCCCGGCCACACGCCGGGCAGCATCTGCCTGCGTCTTGGAAGGATGGTGCTCACCGGCGACACGCTGTTCCCCGGTGGTCCCGGCCGCACGCAGACGCCGGATGACCTGCAAACGGTGATTCGATCGATCGTCGAGCGGTTGCACACGCTTGACGATGGCGTTCTCGTCTGGCCGGGCCACGGCGACACGACGACGATTGGGCAGTCAAAGACTGAATACGAGCAGTTCGCGCTGCGTTCACATCGGCCGGACCTTGCCGGCGATGTGCTGTGGAACACGGCGGAGTAGTCCGCGGACACGACGAAGCGCGCCGCTCTCAGGTTTTCAGGGGCGGCGCGCTTCGTCGTGTTTGATTCTCAGCTGGTCGGCTTGGAGTCGGGCGGCCTGAAATCCCCTACGGAAACCGGTGCTCCACGATCGGGAGGTGCGACGGTTGCAACAGGTTCAGACGCTTTTGCCTCGATCTGTTCCATCTGCTCCTTATGCACCGCATCGGCAACGTCTTCATCGCGCGACGACTTCTTGAATTCCTTGATGCTCTTTCCGAGCGCCCCACCGATATCGCCGAGCTTGCTTGCGCCGAATATGAGTATGATGGCGAGCACAATCAAGATCAGCTCAGTCGGACCCAGCGAACCTAAGCGCATGAGATCCCTCCCCGTTCACCCCTCTGGTGGCGTCGCGACGTCCGCATCCACCCTCTCACTTGAGAATAGCACCCGTCGAGAAAAGGGGTCAACGAGCTTTGCCTCCGGCCACCCCGCGACGTTGATGGTCAACCGTCAGCGGGCCGCCACCCGACCGAGCAATCGCATGGCTCGGCTGAGGGCGTCGAGGGAGTGGGCAGGCAGGAAGAGGTCGATATATGGGAGCGCCGCCGCCATGCCACGCGCAACCGGCTGATAGCCGGGATGGCCGAGCAGGGGGTTGAGCCAGATGACGCGGTAGGCTCGCCTTCTCAGTCCGGCCATCGCCGTTTGCAGTTCACCGATGTCACCGCGTTCCCAGCCGTCGGAAATGATCACGACGACCGTCCGCGAATCGACGCGCCATCGGGCGTGTGTCCGTTCGAACTGGGCGAGACAGCGGCCGATGCTGGTGCCGCCGCTCCACGCGTCGACGTCCCGTGTGATCCGGCGCAGCGCCTCGTCGTAAGACCGGGTTTTCAGCAGGTGGGTCACATCATGGAGCCGCGTGCTGAAGACGAAGGTGCTGATACCGCGCAGTTCGTTCTGCATCGCGAAGAGCAGCTGGAGCAGGTGACGGCTGTAGTGGTCCATCGAGCCGCTCACGTCGCAGATCACCGTCAGGCGCAGCCGCCGCACGCGCCGCCGCCGGCGGATGAGATGGACGACCTCGCCGCCGTGACGGGCGGCGTGGCGCAGGCTGCGACGAAGGTCGATCGCGTCGCCGCGATGAGAGAAGCGCCGCCGTCGTGAGAACGCCGACGCCAACCGCGGCGCGATGACGCGGATCGTATGGCGGGCGCGGGCCAGATCGCGGTCGTCATACGTGGCGAAGTCCTTCACGGTCAGGAGGTCGGCGCTGCCGGCCGTCGCCTCCGGATTGTCGCCCTCGCTCGAGTGTGCCGCACGGCCGATCGCTGCCACAAGCTCATGTCCGACCGTGGACCCGCCGGATGGCGTCGGGCGGTCGATCGGTTCAGCCAGCGGCAGCGCCGGTTCCTCCGGGTCCCAGGCCGGCCAGTAGAGGTCAAAGAGCAGGTCGAACAGGTCCAGGCGCTCGCGGTCGGAGACGAGGTTGGCGCGGAGCGCGATCTGCACGTCCTCTTTGGAGCACGGATCGATCAGCCGGATGCCGCGCGCCGCGTCGATCAGCCGGCCGGCGGTGACCTCGAAGCCGGCCGCGCGGAGCACACGGCCAAAGTTCACCAGGTTGCCGGAGATCGTGCGGCGCCGCTCGGCCAACCCGGTCATTACCTGAGCGAATGATGGGACGTGACCGGGGCGTTCTCGGCGACGACGGGTGGATGGCATGGGATCAGGCAGGTACCTCGACGCGCTGCAGGAGTGCCTCGATGCCGGCGGCGCGGATCGCGTCGATGTCATCACTGTACTTGAAGATCGTGCCGAGGGTGTCGTCGACGACCTCCGGATCGAGCGCATCGCGATGAAGCGCGACCAACGCCCGCGCCCAATCGATCGACTCGGCGACCCCGGGGCGCTTGTAATAGTCCTCTCGCCGCACGGTCTGCATGAAGGCGGCGATCTGGCGGGCCAGGTCCACATCGAGACCCGGCACCTTCGCGAACAGGATTTCCAGCTCGCGTTCGAAGCTTGGGTAGGGAACCCAGAGGTAGAGGCAGCGTCGCTTCAACGCGTCGTTGATCTCGCGCGTCCGGTTGCTGGTGAGGATGACGAGCGGCGGATGATCGGCGCTGATCGTGCCCAGTTCGGGAATGGTCACCTGGAAATCGGAGAGGATTTCCAGCAGAAACGCTTCGAACTCTTCGTCGGCCCGATCGATCTCGTCGATCAGCAAGACCGGGGGCGTCGCCCCGTTCGGCGTGATCGCATCGAGCAGCGGCCGCCGGATCAGGTATTCTTCGCTGAAGATCTCCCGGCCCAGATCCTCGGTGCGGCTGCCTTCGCCCATCCTGATCCGCAGCAGCTGCTTCGGGTAGTTCCACTCATAGAGCGCGTGTGACGCGTCTAATCCCTCGTAGCACTGCAAGCGGATCAGCCGCGTATTGAGGACACGGGCGAGCACCTTGGCGATCTCGGTCTTGCCGACGCCCGCTTCGCCTTCGAGAAACAGCGGCTTGCCGAGCCGCTGTGCGAGAAAGACGGTGGTCGCGATCGGCCGGTCGGCGAAGTACGCTTCAGCAGCGAGCGCCGCCTGCACATGTTCGATGCTGGCGAAGGGGTCGGTCATCGGAGGCACTGCTCTATGCGCCGCTGATCCGCTCGACGAAGACATCCATGATGCCGCCGCAGATCTTGTCTTCGCCGTCGAGCGGCTCGGTGAGATCGACGATGACGACGGCGGGCTCGCCCGATTCGAGCACTTCCATCGCCTTCTGCCAGACCTCGGCTTCGCCGCAACCGCCGCCGATCGTGCCGAAGAACGACCCATCAGGCCGGACGATCATCTTGGCGCCCGCCTTGCGCGGCGTCGAGCCGCGCGTCCGCGCGACCGTGGCCATGACCACGGGTTCGCCCTGCTCCATCGCCCGCGCGATCTCGACATAGACTTCGTTGCTCATCGTCGCGTCACCGTGTGCTGATCATCCGTTGCCGGTAGCTTCAGTTTACCACGGATGAGCTCAAACATACGGGTTGCCGCGACAGCATCGCCTTGACGAACAGACGTGCGCATGGCACGCTTTGCGTAGCCGGCATAGGCGGCTAAGCAGATTCAGAGGATGGAGCGGCGCGTGTACACAGGAACGGCCAAGGGCCGCCGCCAGCAGCAGGGCCTTCCCGTCACGGATCGTGCTGGACGTGCGATCGGGCGACTGATCGGCCGTCAGTATCACAAGTTGATCACGCGATCTGACCAGATCCTTCGATCGCCGCCCGGGTTCGGCTTCGATGTCTGGGCGATGGACTTCTATGTGCTCCCCCGCGTCGACGAGATCGTCGTCGAAGACCGCGTCAACCGGTGCATCTACCGCAGCACCGCCGCTAATTTCATCGAGCACCGCATCCAGATCAATCGCGGTGCGGGACCACAGTACGTCCTGCCGCTGAGCTACTGGCAGTCTGAAGAGAAGAGCAAGCCGTCCGCTGCGTCTCAACCAGACGCGGCATCCCAGACAGCACCGCAGTTACCCTCACCGTCAGTCAGTCAGCGGCGGCTGCTATAGGCACCGTGCCAGCACATGGCTCTCGAATATCCGCGCCGGACTCGTCGCTTGAGGTGTCCGGCTTTTGCAATGCAACCCTCTCCCCGGCAGCCACACGGGTGGATTAGGCTCCGTGCAGAACGATCTCGCGCTGCCGCAGGAGGCCGAACATGCCGGACAAGACGTACAAGCTGATTGAGTTGGTCGGCGTCTCCGAGGAGTCAACCGAACACGCCATTCGCAACGCGATCACCCGCGCGAGCGAAACGCTGCGCGGCCTCGACTGGTTTGAGGTCGTCGAAACCCGCGGCACCGTTCACGAGGGCAAGGTAGCGCAGTTCCAGGTGACCTTGAAGGTGGGCTTCCGCATCATGTCGCCGGATGAGATGAGAGGCTGAATCGGGATGGCCCTCACCCCCGGCCCCTCTCCCGCCGAGCGGGAGAGGGGAGCCTGATCGGCACATAACTTCCAGTATCTCCCGCCACCAGATCAACCACCAACGGTCAAGCTGGCCGTATCGGTTGATTTAGGCTCCCCACTCCCGCTCGGCGGGAGAGGGGCCCGGGGTGAGGGCCGTATCCGGTCTAGCCTTCCGGGCCGAGCTTGCGGCCGCCGACGACGTGCAGGTGGAGGTGATAGATGGTCATGCCGCTGTCGCCGAGCACGTTGAACGCGCAGCGGTAGCCGCTTTCGTAGACGCCTTCCTGCTTCGCGACCTCGTTCGCGGCGTGGAACATGCGGGTGAGCACCTCGCCGTGCTCCGGCCCGATGTGTTGCACATGGGGGATGTGCTGCTTGGGGATGACGAGCACATGCACCGGCGCCCGCGGGTTGATGTCGCGGATCGCGAAGACAAGGTCATCGTCGTAGACCTTGTCTACCGGGATGTCGCCGGCCAGCATCAAGCAGAAGAGACAGTCGTTCATGGGCAATCGGCAATGGGCAATCGGCAATGGGGAACGTGAAAGCAGCCGGGTAGGTGGTTCGTAGTCACCGGACCCGACTGCCGATTGCCCATTGCCGATTCCCTAGAGGGACAACATCTCCGCGACCTTCTCGCGGTGGAAGTCGCCGTCGCCCCACATCAGCTCGCCCCGCTTCTGGCGGCGGAAGAAGAGCTGGATCTTGTAGTCCTTCGTGAAGCCGATACCGCCGTGGATCTGTTGGCCGTGGGCGACGACGCGACGGGTGGCGTCCGAGACCCACGCCTTCGCCATCGACACCTGCATCTCCGCATCCGGCTCGTTCTCCGCGACCGACCAGGCGGCGCGGTACATGATGAAGCGGGCGCCATCGACATCGGTGACCATGTCGGCGGCCTTGTGCTGGATCGCCTGGAAGGAGCCGATCGGGCGGCCGAACTGGACGCGCTCCTTGGCGTAGTTGACGGAGATCTCGAAGTCCATCTGCGCGAGGCCGACGAGATAGGCCGCTTCCATGCAGGTGGCCTGGAGCCCGACCTTCTGCACCAGCGCCCAGCCCTGGCCCTCGGCGCCGAGCAGGTTGGCGGCGGGCACCTTGACGTTCTCGAACTTGACCTCGCACTGCTTGTCGGCGGCGATCGTCTTCAGTACCTGGGTGCTGATCCCCGGCGACTTCGCGTCCACGAGGAAGACGGAGATGCCCTGCTCGCCGGAGCCGCCGGTGCGGGCGACGACGACCAGCAGGTCGGCGACGTGCGCGTCGGAGATGAACAGCTTCGTGCCGTTGAGCACGTAGTCGTTGCCCTGCTTCTCCGCCTTCAGCTCAACGCCTTCGGCGTCGAAGCGGGCGGAGGGCTCGGTCAGCGCGAGCGTGCCGATGATGTCGCCGGAGGCGATCTTCGGCAGCCACTCCTGCTTCTGCTCCTCGGAACCGCCATCGATGATCGCGGTCGCGGCGATCATCGTCGGGATGAACGGACCGGGCACGAGCGCGCGGCCGAACTCTTCGAGCAGCACGATCAGGTCGAGGAAGCCGAAGCCGGCGCCGCCGTAGTTCTCGGGGATGATCAGGCCCTGCCAACCGAGGTCCGCGGTCTTCTTCCAGACCTCAGGGCTGTACCCTGTCTCGTCCTCTTCCATCTGGCGGACGTATGCCTCCGGGACTTCCTTCTCGAGGAAGTCGCGGGCCGAGTTCTTCAAGAGTTCCTGTTCTTCTGTTAAGCCGAGATCCATTCGTGAGTCCTTTCTCAGCGATCGTCCAAATCGATCCAGGGTCAGCGCCCGAATACTACACGGCGACTATCTTAGCCGCAAACGGGAAACGTTTTCGGGGCAGTGGGCAATGGGCAGTCGGCAGTGGTGATACTGAATGACGTGTGCCGGCTGGACCCCACTGCCGACTGCCCATTGCCCACTGCCCCGCCTCACTCCGTGAGGCGATACCCGACCCACGGGACGGTCTGGACATAGCGGGGTTTCTCGGGGTTCGGTTCCAGTTTTTCTTTGAGGCGGTGGACGAGACGGTGGAGCATGTTGGGGTCCCAGTTGCCCGATCCCCAGATCGAATCGCCCAGTTCCTGCCGCTGGCAGACGCGCTCGCGATTGGTATAGAGATAGGACAGCAGCTCGAATTCCTGTGCGGAGAGCCGCCGCTCGTGTTTGGCCTCGCCGACGTAGACCTCATAGGCCTGCACATCTACGCGCAACAGGTCCGGCGGTGGTGGTGGTTGCGGCCGTTGTGCGGTCAGCGTGCGGGTGGAGCCGTCGGTGAGGTCTTCGGCGAGGCATTCCAGCGTGACATCGCCGATGCGGACGATGTCGCCCGGTGCGATCGGCATCGTGCCTTCGACGCGTTCGCCGTTGAGGCTCGTGCCGTTCGAACTGCCCAGGTCGACGAGCACTGTGCGGTCGTCGCTCTGCTCGATCCGGGCATGTTTGCGGGATACATAGAGTGAGTCGATGCGGATCGTGGACGCCGGTTCTCGGCCGATAGTAATAATGGACTGATCAACCGAAACCGCACGCTCGGCGCCGGTGGTATCTCTGATCAGTATCGTGCGGATCGAACTCGTCACCGCGGTGTTTCCCCACTGCGCCGGATGCGACGAGCGTAGCCAATCGCTTCTGGGGGGTCAATCTATGCCGGTGATCACACGGCCGGCGACGTGACTTCGGGAAGACGCTTGACCGGGGCGCGGCTTCGGGCCACGATTCCTGTACGCTGTGAGTCACGACCCGGTGCATCGATCGCGTCTCGATACGTGGAGTTGGTCGTGCAGTGATGGAATTGCAACTGGATGCGCATCTGATAACCGACGTCGGCATGGGTCGGGAGCGAAATGAGGATCGATGCGGCGCCTTTTCGCCGGAAGATCCGCAGACCCGCGCCGAACGTGGCCGCCTCTACGTCGTTGCCGACGGGATGGGCGGTTACGTCGGCGGCGACATCGCCGCCGAGTTGATCATGGATGCGCTGCCCTCCGCCTACTTCCACGGCCGGTGGGCGGGCGCGACCGACACGCTCCGCAGCGCCTTCATCGCGACGAACGCCGCGATCGAACAGAAGGCGACGGCCGAGCCGGAAAATCAGGGCATGGGCGCGGCCGCCGTCGCGGCGGTGATCTTCAGCGACCATCTGGTGTTGGCGCATCTGGGCGACTGTCGTGCCTACATGATTCGGGCGGGCCAGGGCCTCCGTCTCACCATTGACCATTCGTGGGTGCAGGAACGGATCAACGCCGGCTGGCTTACCGACGATGAGGCGCGGGTCCACGCGTATCGCAATGTCCTCACGCGGGCGCTGGGCGCCGAGACGGATGCCGACCCGACCGTGAGTCAGGTCGAGTTCCATCCCGACGACGCGCTGATTCTCTGCTCGGACGGTCTGTGGGGCGTGATCGACGACGATGAGATCGCTCAGATCGCCATGCAGCATGCGAACGCAAAGGATGCCGCGCGTGCGATGGTGGATCTGGCGTTGGAACGGGGCGGCGCCGACAACATTTCGGTGATCGTCGTGCGGGCCGTCGGTATGGCGAACGAGGATGGTCAAATCGACGGCACGCTGTAGAGAAAGTCACCACCAAGGCGCCACGACACCAAGCATTATGAGGTCTTGGTGTCGTGGCGCTTTGGTGGTGGCGAGGAGTGACACAGCTGGCTACGCGGTGTTGCCATCTCCAATGAAGCGGGCGCGCAATTGCCAGAGCTGGAGCGCGTGTTCGAGGCCATGCTCGACATAATGTTCGATGCCGTGGCGCTCCAATTCCATGTACTTCCGGTCGTGCTCGGCAACATGCTCGGCGACTTCAGCCATCGACCACTCCTCCGCGCTGGGCGCTTCGATGAGTTGGACCTCGGTGACCTCGGCCATCCCAGCGTTGAACGCCTCATACACGCTCCGAAACCCATGGCGAACGGCATCGCCGGGCTTGCTCCACTCGATTAAGGCGACATGGGCTTGTTCGATGTCGGTGAGGAGGCGTTGTCCGCGAGGGCTGAGGTACATGGCGTGTGCTCCAGGAAACGGGCATCCGGCGACTGCATCGACCAGACTCTCGCATCGTAGCCCACGGTTGAGCCAGCCGGCAAAGCAGGATCGCGCGGGTCGCTGGACGTAAGCCGCCGGTTCATCAACAGTAGCGGAGAAGCCCGCGATGGAGGAGGCTCAGATGGTTGACGTCGGCGATGTCGCTCCCGACTTTGCGCTCCCCAGCACCGACGGAAGTGTCATCTCGCTGGCACAGTTCCGTGGCGTGCAACCCGTCGTCCTCTACTGGTATCCAAAGGACGACACGCCGGGTTGCACAACGGAAGCGTGCAGCTTTCGAGATAATCTCGCCGCGCTCCAGGGGAAAGGTGTGGCTGTGCTCGGCGCAAGTGCGGACAGCGTGAAGTCGCATCAAAAGTTCGCGTCGAAGTTCTCGCTCAACTTCCCGCTGCTCGCCGACGAGGGCGCCGTCGTCGCGCAGCAATACGGCGTCTGGGTCGAGAAATCGATGTACGGCCGCACCTACATGGGTATCGAGCGGACGACGTTCCTGATCGACCGGGACGGGAAGGTCGCGGCGGTGTGGCGCAAGGTCAAGCCGAATACACACGTCGGCGAGATCCTGGTAGCGCTTGAAACCGGGGCGCCCACGGGGTGAGGACATGAGTGAGATCATCTACGAAAAGCGCGACCGGCTGGCCTACATCACACTGAACCGGCCCGAGGCGATGAACGCCTTGAACACGCCGCTCCGGCGACAGCTCCACGATGCGCTACGCGACTTCGATCAGGATGACCATGCCTGGGTCGCGATCATCACGGGCGCCGGGTCGCGCGCCTTTTCGGCGGGTGCGGACCTGAAGGAGATGAGTCAGCGGAAGCAGGCGGAACTGACCGCTGACTACCACGATCCGTTCTGGGGACCACAGGCGCCGAGCCTGAACCGCGGCATGCAGATCTGGAAGCCGGTGATCGCGGCAATCAATGGCTACTGTCTTGCCGGTGGACTCGAACTGGCGCTGGCCTGTGACATCCGGATCGCCGCCGAGCACGCCGAGTTCGCTCTCAAGGAAGTGCAGCGCGGCATCATCCCCGGCGGTGGCGGCACCCAACGCCTCCCCCGCGCCATTCCGGTGAATATCGCGCTGGAGATGATGTTCACCGGCGATCACATTACCGCCGCCGAAGCCTACCGGCTCGGACTGGTGAACGCCGTCGTTCCCGCCGATCAGGTGATATCCAGGGCCGAGGATCTTGCCCGCCGCATCTGCGCGAATGCGCCGCTCTCGGTCCGCGCGATCAAGGAGTCCGCCTACCGCGGGCTTGATACATCGCTGGAAGAAGGGCTTCGGATCGAGGCGCTGCTCGCGAAGGCGATCGGATACACCGACGACTCGCGCGAGGGACCGAAGGCGTTCGCGGAGAAGCGAGCGGCGGAGTTTCGGGGGCGGTGAGGAGAACGGCCCTCACCCCCGACCCCTCTCCCGCCGAGCGGGAGAGGGGAGCCTGACTCAACCGTGACCGCCAACACGCACTCTGGTGCAGTTTGACCGATCGACGAGCTGGTGCCCATGGTCATTGTGTGCTCCCCTCTCCCGCTCGGCGGGAGAGGGGCCGGGGGTGAGGGCCGGAACTGGCCCCTATTGGGCCGGAAAGCTCGGCATCGGTGTTTCCTCGGCGATGATTGCTTCCAGCCGGTCGCGAACCTCATCGCGCGGCTGCTCGGCTTTTTCGGCGATCAGGCCGGCGAGTTTGTCGAGGTCGCCCTCGGCCGGTCGGATGTCGTCGAGGGTGAGCGCCGGCCAGACTTCGTGAATACGATTCCAGCTGGTTTCGACGCGAGCCGCCATCGACAGTTCTTCGGCGGCGACATTCTTCTCCGTCTGGACCGGCGACCAGCGCTGCTCCGGCGCAGTGGCGTCGCGGTCGCCGAAGGCGTCGCCTTCTCCGGCAGCATTGATCCAGTCATCGTCGTCGTGCGATCCGCTTGTTCGTCGCAGAACGATGACCGAGGCGATACCTCCGGCAATCAGGCCTCCGAGCAGCCATGTCTTCTTGGTGAGTCGCATTGGTGTCCTCCTTGGGGGTCAGGGTGCACACGTCTGCGAGCATACTACGACAATCGATCGGTGCGGGGCCGCATTTTCACGCATGCACCGTGCGGCGTTTCGGCAACGGTTGGCGATCCGGAAATCCGGCCGGCTCAGCGGAGCCGCGCGCTGCATCAAGCGCATCGCGCAGGGCTTCGATTCCGGCGGCAAGCCGATCGAGGGGTATGCGGCTGAACCAGAGGATCAGCCGGGTTCCGCTGGAATCGCTGAGGAGGCAGTCGGATGCATCGGTGACGGCGACGCCGCGACGCCGCGCCTCGGCGAAGACGACACGCCCCGGCAAATCCGGCGCTTCGACGTAGAGATGCAGTCCACCGGTGACCGGCCAGATGCGGACGCCGGGTCCGAGTCCGCCGGCCAGCGCGGCAAGCAGATGGGCGCGACGGCGGCGATAGAAGCGGAGCGCGCGCCGGAGGTGACGCTCGATCTCGCCGCTCTCGAACATGTCCGCCAGCGCTTCTTGCATCAGCGGCGTGGTCGCCTGATCCAGCGTGCGCTTTGCCTCCACCGCTGCCGGAACCAGCGCCGGCGGCACGATGATGCATCCCGTCCGCAGAGCCGGGTGCAACAGCTTGCTCACACTGCCCACGTACAGGCAGCGGCCGGCGCGGTCGAGCCCTTGCAGGCAGGGAAGTGGTGGTCCCGCATAGCGAAACTCGCTGTCGTAGTCATCTTCCAGCAGCCAGACATCGTTGCGCTCGGCCCAGTCCAGCAGCGCCAACCGGCGCTCCGGTGTCAACACGGCGCCGGTCGGATACTGGTGCGATGGCGTTACATACAGCATCCGAATGTCTTCCGACGGCAGCGCGTCCACGATCAGGCCGTCGCGGTCGACCGGCACCGCCGACAGGCGCGCGCCAAGGGCGGTGAAGACGGCGCGTGCTCGGGGATACCCTGGTTCCTCAATGCAGGCGCGGTCGCCCGGGTCCATGAGCAACCGTGAGGCGAGGTCGATGCCTTGCTGTGATCCGCTGACGACGATCACCTGCTCCGGGTCGGCGCGGAGCCCGCGGGTTCGGCCGAGGTGATGCACCAGCGCCCGCCGCAGCCGGAGACTGCCCGCCGGATCGCCAGCACCCACGCCTGAGGTGATTTGCTCCGCCGCACGCCGCAGTGCCCGCGCCAGCGCCGTGTCCGGAAATCCTTCCTCGGAAAGTCCCGAACGGAAGTCGAAACGGATGAGCGGCTCTTGATCGTCGACCGGCTCTTGAACGGGCAATCGTTGCGCCCACGCCGAAAGCCGCACCGGCCGCACGGGCCGCGCCATCTGGCGGGGAGGTGGTGTGATCGCGACGAACGTACCAGCGCCGACGCGGGCCTCGCAGTATCCCTCGCTCACAAGTTCTTCGTAGGCAGCGACGACGGTGCCCCGCGCGATCCTGAGTTGCGCTGCCAGCAGGCGACTGGAGGGCAGCCGCGTACCGCTCACCAGCCGCCCGGAGAGGATCGCCTCGCGTAGCGCTCCTACCAGCATGCGGCCACGCGGTCCGCTTCCGGAGAGGTTGAGTGCGAGGTCCATTGGACTACCTTTTGTCTCTCGAATTGGGCCTGATGATAGTCCACTCTAGCCGGTAGGCTGAGCAGAAACCAGTGGAGCGATCACCGTGGTCAAGTCTCGGACGAAGATTCGCCGTCACCCTGAACGCGCCCTTCAGGTGCCTGAGGATGCCGAGTCCATCCTGTCGCAGGCATTGGTGGCGCATGTGGGGATCGTCGACGACGGCTGTCCGGTGGTGATCCCGATGACCTTTCTGTATCAGGATGGGTCCGTCTACCTGCACGGTGCACCCGGCAGCCGGCTGGTGAAGTCGCTGGCAGCGGGAAACCCGGTATGTATCGAGACGACGCTGGTCGATGGACTGATCGCCTCCAAGGCGGCCGAATCGCACTCGGTCAACTACCGAAGCGTTGTCTGTTTTGGCCGGGGAACATTGGTCCAAGAGCAGGATCGCCGCCGCCGGATACTGGAAACGATGATCGCGCGTTACTTCCCTGGTCGCACCGCCGGCGTGGATTACGCGCCGATCACGGAACGCGAAGACAAGTCAACCCGATTGGTCGAGGTCCGGATCGAGGCGATGAGCGCCAAGGGCCGTGCCGGTGGTCCACGCGGGGCGTTCGACGACGATCCCGATACGCCGGGCAATGCCGGGCTTCATCCGGTGACCTCCGGCGTCTGACCCGCGCGGCGATCATGCGGCCAGCGGCTGGAATGCCAATCTGAGGAAATCGAGGAACGCCGTCTTGAGCTCGTTGCTCTCCCCCGCGAAGGCGGCCGGTACCGTCTCCGAAGACGGATACAGCGCCAGGGTGCGCGGCTCACGGGCGGCGCCATAGATCTCTTGTGCCGCCGCGCTGCTGGCGCCGTCGCCGAGCGAGGCCATCGCCAGCAGGGCGACCGGAGGAAGACCGCCCGCCGGGATCACGGGATCGTTCCCGTCAGGATTCAAGATTCCAACGCCGCGTGCCCCACCAGCGGCCGCCTCCAGCGCTGCCGTCGCACCGCTGCCGCTCCCGACAAAGACCACCTGCTGCACGCCCTGTCGTGTGAGTTGGTCCGCCGCCGCCCGCGCCGCTGCACCGCCGTCCCTCGCCGGGCGGGGCAGCACGAGCACCTGATAACCGATTCGCCCAAGCTCGCCCGCCAGCGCCGACCAGTCCCTCGTGTTGGCATCGTCTGCGACCAGCACGATGCCGCGGGTCGACATGGCGCCATAGACAAAGCCGCTGGTCCTGCCGTCCGGCGTGTCCAGTTGCACCTCGGTACTGCCGGGTGCTTCGTCCGGCTTCTCGGAGTCGCGGCAGCCGGGGGCAACCAGCAACGCGACGAGCAGGAGCGCAAGTGACGTAGCGCCACGCCATCGCACCAGCATACGCGTCCACCCTCTCGATCCATCGTACCGGATTTGGGACGGACCCCTCCCCCGGCCCCTCCCCCCGCTGACGCGCGGAGCGGGGTGCCTCGTCTAACTGTGATACCAGCCTAGTCCGATCCATCCGCCAGACGGTTGCCAAGGCAAAGCTG
>JBFXAN010000098.1:0-23280 GCA_050184225.1 Dehalococcoidia bacterium
TTCTGGTCTGCCATGGTGGAACTAGATTCGTCGGTGCCACCCAACGAAATACTGGTTCCGTCGGTTGACGTAGACTCCCCGTTCCCTGCGAGGGAAGGGGGCCGGGGGGTTAGGTATCACCTCCCCGTCACCTTCGATCACGTCACCTTCCGCTACACCCCAACCGATCCACCCGCCCTCCGCGACGTCTCCTTCGAGGCCGGCGCCGGGCAAACGGTGGCGCTTGTCGGCCGCTCCGGCGCCGGCAAGACCACGGCCGCGCATCTCTTGCTCCGCTTTTGGGACCCGCAGGACGGCCGCATCCTGCTCGACGGCCACGACATCCGCGACTTCAAGCTGGATGACCTGCGCCGCTATGTCGCGCTGGTCGCCCAGGATACCTATCTCTTCAACGCCACCCTCTGGGAGAACCTGCGCCTCGGCCGTCCCGAAGCGGCCGAGAGCGACGTGCTCGACGCCGCCCGCTGGGCCAACGTCGACGAGTTCGCCCAATCGCTGCCGGACGGCTACCAGACGATGGTCGGCGAGCGCGGCCTGCAACTCTCCGGCGGACAACGCCAGCGCGTCGCCATCGCTCGCGCGTTGCTCAAAGACGCGCCCGTGCTCGTCCTCGACGAAGCCACCTCCCACCTCGACGCCGTCAACGAGGCTGAAGTACGCGGCGCCCTCGACCGCCTGATGCAGGGCCGCACGACGCTCGTCATCGCCCATCGCCTCTCCACGATCCGCGACGCCGATCAGATCGTCGTCCTCGACGACGGCGCCGTGGCCGAACGCGGCACCCACCAGGATCTGCTCGCGCTCGACGGCCTCTACTCACACCTGATCGGCGCACAGCTTCGCACCAGCAGCCGCCCGCCGGAGATCCAACAACCCGTCGGCGGCGACGGCAAATGATACGGAACGCCCCCTCCCCGACGCACTGAGGAAGCGTGTCCCGCGTGGCGACGGTGGAGTCAGGCGCCTCTCCCCGGCAACGCGGGGGAGGGGCCGGGGGAGGGGGTCACCGCTCCTTGCGGCTCCGGCAACCGCAGCGCGCACATCAGCCCGATCACCATCGTGATCACGCTGGCCACGATCGGCACCGTGTAGCTGTCGTAAAGGTCATACGCCCACCCCGCCAGCGTCGGTCCCAGAAAGCAACCCGGCGCCAGCGACGTGTAGAGAACCCCGATCACCGCACCGGCATGGCGTGCGCCGAAGTAGTCCGTGGTCAGGGCCGGCACGATCACAAAGAGGCCACCGTAACTCAGTCCGAACCCCACCGCGAACAACGCGAATGTCCACACGTTGTCGGCCACCAACCAGAAGCTGAGAAACAACCCCATCCCGATGAACATGGCGATGCAGACCCGTCTCCGCCCGAACCGGTCTGAAGACCCGCCGAGAAAGAACCGGCCGGCGACGCTGCCCGCCCCGATCAAGCCGAGCAGCATGGAAGCAGTTACCGGATGAATCCCGTGAGACTCCGCATCCGGCACCAGATGGGCAAACGGAACGAAGGCGCCCAGTGCCGCTACCAGGCTAGCGAGGTACAGCAACCGGAACGCATGCGTCTTGACCGCCTCGCGCACCGTCATCCCAGACACCGGTTGCAGCGTGGACGCTGGCGCAGCGGCATCACCGTCCGGCCGCAGCCCTTTTACCTCCGGCGCCCGCACCAGAAACCGCGACGCGAGCAGGATGCCCGCCACCGCCGTCACGCCCAACGCGACGAACACCACCGACCAGTCCCACACGCGTAGCAGCACCGCCGCCACCGGCGGACCGGCCAGATTGCCGGCGCCGCTGCCCGCCATCGTCAATCCGGTGGCCAGACCGCGCCGCCGGACAAACCAGTGCTGCACCGTCTCCGTCGCCGGTACCAGGATGCAGGCGATCCCGAGTCCCACGCCGATGGAATAGGTCACATACAGATGCCAGATCGAATCTGCCCGGCTGGCCACGAGCAACCCCGCGCCGATCAACACAGCGCCAACCGCGACCAACCAACGCGCGCCGATCCGATCCGCCAGGGGTCCGCTCACCACGCCCAGCGCGTTACCGAGGCCGAGGGTGATGCCGAAAAGGCCGGCGATCTGCGCGTGATTCGCGTCGAACGCCTTCGAGAGGGGGGTGAAGAACGCCCCAAACGAATACAGCACGCCAAATGAGAGAAACAGCGACAGAAACGCGCCGCCGACTACATACCAACCGTAGAAAATCGGATGTCGTTGCTCCGCCAAACTACACGTTCACCCACCGTCGATGTCGCCGCCCATGGGGGTGCTCGTCAAAGACAGCGCGGCATCAGCGTACTAGCCGGGCGTCTTCACCACCAGGACGCCACGGCGTCCCGTTCTCACACCTTCGCACCGAGCAACCGCTGCACAAGCTGAACCGGATCGACGCCCGATGCGACCAACCGCCCACAGGCACTCGTCTCACCGTCCCCCGGCCGCATCAGAAATCTCCTCAAATCTCCCTATTCCGCCGCATTGTGACGATCGATACAATGAGGTTTACCATCGACTACACAACACATAACCGGCCCGCCCATCGTCAGGATGCGGGCGAAGGGGAGGCATCAATGGCTGGCTCCGAGCAGAACGGTATGCAGGAGATTCCAAAAGGACTCTTCGTCCAGTACGCCTTCTTCACGATCGATCCAGCCTGGCGGTTGCTGCCGCGTGAGACACGGGACGAGCAGAAGGCCGAGCTCGCCCGGCTGGTCGAATCGATCGAGGAGCCGGTCTCCGTCCGTTCCTACAGCCTCGGCGGCATCCGCGCCGACGCCGACCTGCTGCTCTGGACGATCGCCCCCTCGCCGATGGAAATCCATCACCTCGGCACGGCGATCCTCGGCACCGCGATCGCGCCGTACCTGCGCCGCACCTACGCCTACCTGGCGATGACCAAGCGCTCGATGTACGTGCGCAACGACAGCGTCAACAACCGCCGGCTGCAACTCAACCCGAACGGCTCCTCCTACCTCTTCGTCTACCCCTTCGTCAAAACCCGCGGCTGGTACCAGCTTTCCCAGGAGGAGCGGCAGCGGATGATGAACGAGCACATCCGCATCGGTCACAAGTACCCGACCGTCAAGCTGAACACCACCTACTCCTTCGGACTCGACGACCAGGAGTTCGTCGTCGCCTTCGAGACCGACCATCCCGAGGACTTCCTCGACCTCGTGATGGAGCTGCGCGAGGCGGAGAGCAGCCTCTACACCCTCCGCGATACCCCGATCTTCACCTGCATCGCCATGCCGATCCGCGCGGCCCTGGACACGCTCGACGGCGCCGCCCAACTCTCTCCCGTCGCTGTCTGAACAACCACCTGGGAGCGCGGCCATCCTGGCCGCAATGCCATGTGACAGACGGGCGGCCAGGATGGCCGCGCTCCCAGCCCGGAAGGATCCCGCCGCTCGATAGGGACGAGCGCGGGATCCTTCGTCACGTTTACGATGGCAGCGGGAGGGGCCGCATCCGGCCCGTGGAGCGATGGACCGCATGATCGAGGCGCCGGCAGTCCGCGATGAATCCCGCCGCCACAGCGCGGTTGTCCGTGGCCGCCGTCGCGCGCCGCTGCTCCTGCCCGCGCTCGTCGTGCTGCTGGCCGTCGCCATGCTCCTCAACGCCGGCATCGGCGCCGTTCGCATCGCGCCACCGCAGGTGATCGCGATCCTGCTCGACCACGCCGGCATCGGCATCGACGTCTCCGTCACCCCCCAGCAGGACGCGGTCCTCTGGAACATCCGCCTGCCGCGCATCCTCCTCGCCGCCCTCGTCGGCGGCGCCCTCGCGCTGGCCGGCGCCGTCTTGCAGGGCGTCTTTCGCAATCCGCTCGCCGACCCCAGCCTGATCGGCGTCTCCAGCGGCGCCGCCGTCGGTGCGGTCGCGGCGATCGTCGCCGGGTTCACCCTCTTCGGCCTCGCCTCGTTACCAGTTGCCGCGTTCACCGGCGGCATGCTGGCGATGCTCGCCGTCTACGCCTTCGCCCGGCAGGACGGCCGCACCGAGGTCGTCACGCTGATCCTCACCGGCATCGCCATCAACGCCATCGCCGGCGCCGCGACCGGCATCTTCTTCTTCCTCGCCGACGATACCCAACTGCGGACGATCGTCTTCTGGACGCTCGGCAGCCTCGGCGGCGCCACCTGGCGGTCGGTCTGGGCTGTGCTTCCTTTCATCGGCGCCGGCATGCTCGTCCTGCCCTTCTGGGGACGGCAGCTCAACCTGCTCGTCCTCGGCGAACGCGAGGCACGCCACCTGGGCGTCAACACCGAGTCGATGCGCTTCCTCCTCGTCGCCCTCGCTGCCCTGATCGCCGGCGCCTCGGTCGCCGTCGCCGGCGTGATCGGCTTCGTCGGCCTGGTCGTGCCCCACATCATCCGCCTGATCGCCGGTCCCGACCATCGCCTGCTGCTGCCCGCCAGCACGCTCGCCGGCGCCGTCCTGCTCCTGCTCGCCGACCTCGCCGCCCGCACCCTCGTCCTCCCCCGCGAGCTCCCCCTCGGCGTCGTCACCGCCCTCGCCGGCGGCCCCTTCTTCCTCTGGCTGCTCCACCGCACCCGCCGCGAACATGGCGGCTGGGGCTGACATGCGGTTTCTGAAACACAAAGGGACAAAGACGACAAAGAGCGCAAAGAAGTTTCGAATGCGTCCCGCAACAAAGAACTTTGAGTCCTTTGTCGTCTTTGTCCCTTTGTGTTTCAAGTCCCCGCTACAATAGCCGCGACGTGAGGTGAATGATGGAAGTCGCGAATGAGTTGATGGTGCGCGGGGTGGTCGTCGGCGTGTTTCAGGAGAATTGCTGGGTGATCGGATCGCGGCGGACGCGGGAGGCGATCGTGATCGACCCCGGCGATGAGCCGGAGACGATCCTCGCCCTCGCGCGGGACATGGGTCTGAACGTCAAGCAGATCATCTGCTCGCATGCCCACGTCGACCACATCATGGGCGTGCGCGGCGTGCAGGAGCAAACGGGCGCCGGCTTCCTGCTGCATCCGGCCGACCTTGGTATCGCTCGGGCGATGCCCACGAGCGCCGCCCGCTTCCTCGGCTACGAGCCGCCCGCGCCGCCGGAGCCGGACGCGCCGATCGCCGACGGCGACATCGTCGAGGTCGATGGCCTCCAACTCCAGGTGCTGCACACCCCCGGCCATACGCCCGGCAGCGTCTCCTACTACACCGACGGCCTCCTCTTCAGCGGTGACACGCTGTTTCGCGGCTCGATCGGCCGCACCGACCTGCCCGGCGGCGACTACGACCAGATCATGCAGAGCATCATCGGCCGGCTGCTGACGCTGCCCGACGACACGATCGTCCTGCCCGGCCATATGCAGGAGACACGGATCGATTACGAGCGCCAGGCGAACCCCTTCGTCCTCCAGGAGATGCAGCGGCTGCGCGGTGTCTAACTCAAGACGGCCGCTCCGCTTCGATTGCCGCACGCCCGCAGCATCGCCGCCGTAAACCTTCTCGTGAGATTAGTCACAATTTCTTCCGTGTACGGTCTTGTTTTAGCCGTCTCCGGTCGATACTATGAATACCGACGGTGTCGCTGCCAGCGCCGTCACGTCTTCCTTCTCAGAGACCCGCGACACTCCTCCCTCCCGTCGCGGGTCTCGCCCTTTTTCCGCTCCCCGCTCCCTGTCACACAGGCTGCCACAGCGAATCCACGGAGTCTCGTTCTCAGGCTCGATGAGACAACGTCGGGTCGAGCTCGTCCCGGAGCGAATCACCGACCATGCTCATCGAGAGCACGGTGATGATGATGGCGAGCCCGGGAACGATCGTCAGCCAGGGCGCTTGCTGGAAGAGTACCTTGCCGGTGCCGATGATGTTTCCCCAACTCGGGGTCGATGGCGGCACGCCGGCGCCCAGGAAGCTCAACGACGCCTCGCTCAAGACCGCCGTCGTGAAGTGGAAGCTGGCGAAGACGAGCAAGGGAGGCACAGTATTGGGGAGAATGTGCCGAATCACGAGACGGCAGTCGTTCGCGCCGACGGCACGGGCAGATTCGATGAAAGGCTCCTCTCGCAGCTTCAAGACGGTCGACCGTATCAGCCGTGCCGTGCTGGGAACCTGGACAATGGTCAGCACGATCACCACGACCGACGCCGCCGGGCCGACGACCGCGATCATGGCAAGGGCAAGCAGCAGACCGGGGAAGGCCATCAACCCATCGATCACGCGCATGATCACGAGGTCGGCCCGGCGAGACATGCCGGTGATCAGGCCGATCGCCAACCCGAGCAGCGAGGAGAGCGCTGTGACCGCGAGTCCCACGGCGAGCGAGACACGTGCGCCGAAGATCACCCGGCTGAGGACATCCTGCCCGACGGCGTCCGTGCCGAACCAGTGGCGCGCGGATGGAGCCTGGAGGCGCTCGACCGGATCGATCGCCGACGGTGGATACGGCGCGAGCAGCGGGGCGAAGACGGCCACCACGCCAATGACGATCAAGATCGTCCCGCCAACGACGGCGGTGGGGTTTTGGCGCGCGAAGCGCGCGATCCGATGCCGGCGCCCGCGTGGGTGGGGCGGATGGCCGTGAGGGACGGCAACGTGTGATGAATTCGTTGAGCCGGTGGTCACGTCGTCAGAACCTGATCCTGGGGTCGAACCAGCCATAGCTGAGGTCCACGAGCAGGTTGATGGTGACGAGGAGCATCCCCGTGATCAGGATCGTTCCCTGCACGACGGGATAGTCGCGGCTGAGCGCGCCTTCGACGAAGAGCCGCCCCAGCCCAGGGATCGCGAACACCGTTTCGACCACTGCCACACCCGCGAGCACATACGCCACGCTGATGCCGATCACCGTCATCACCGGCAGCGCCGCATTCTTGGCCGCGTGACGCAGCAACACGGCGTGCTCGGTCATCCCTTTCGACCGCGCGGTGCGGACGTAGTCCTGGCCGAGCACCTCGAGCATCGCCGTGCGCGTCATGCGGGCGAGGAGCCCCGCGATCCCGAAGGCAATCGTCGCCGACGGCAGGATCACCGATCTGAGGAACGGCACGACTCCCGCCGAGAGCGGCTCATAGCCGGCGGGCGGGAGCAACGAGAGCGTGAGCGTGAAGATGTAGATGAGGATGTAGCCGAGCCAGAACGAGGGGATCCCGTATCCCAGCGTGGCGAACACCATCGTCCCGCGATCGATCCAGGAGCCGCGCCGCCACGCCGCCAGGCCGCCGAGCGGCACGCCGATCACGATCCCGCCCACCAGCGCCAGCAGGCCGACCGCGACCGTCGGCTGGATGCGTTGCGCGATCAGATCGGTCACCGGCTCGTGACTGAACACCGAGCGCCCCAGGTCACCCTGGAGTGCCCGTCGTGACCAGAGCGCGAACTGCACATGGAGCGGACGGTTCAGCCCGAGCGCGTGGCGCGTTTCCTCGACCTGTTCCGGTGACGCCCGGTCGCCTGCTGCGAGCAGCGCCGGGTCGCCGGGAGCGAGGTGGAGCAGGGCGAACGCGACGGTGACGACCACGACGATCACGGGCACGGACGCGAGCAGTCGGGTCGCAATGTACCGTCCCATCGCTACCGGTCCAACCAGACGTTCCAGAACAGCGAGGCGAGCGACGCGTTGTCGTATCCCTTCACGTACGTCTTCAGGGCGTCGTAGTTGTGAGACACGCCGAGGAAGATCGCCGGCACGTCGTCATACCAGAGCGCCTGGATCTCATCCACGACCGGACGCGCCTGCTCCAGACTCGGTGCCTTTGCGAACTGCTGCTTCAGATCATCCAGCGCCGCACTCGTGTATTTGCCGACGTAGCTGGGACTGAGGATCGTCGAGCGCAGCGGATCCGAGGAGCCGGGACCGTGTCCGCCGGTGTGGAAGAGATCCCATTTCTCCGGGTTGTTCCGCACCGCCAGGGCCGTCGCCCAATCCGGCGTCTGCAAGTCAACCTTGAACCCGATCGCTTCGAGCATCGACTTGGCGACCAGGCTCATGTTGTACATGTACCGATAGCTCGTGTTGCCGACGAGCGTGACCGGACGGCCGTCGTAGTTGGTGCTTTGCTGAAACTGCTGAAACAACTGGCGGGCCGTGGTGAGGTTCTTCTGGTCGAACCGGTCCGCGCCAACCTGGCTGGTGAGCGGGCCGGTACAGCCGAAGATCGCCGGACACTTCTCCCAAGCATTCGTGCCCCAGCCGGCGGTCATGAACTGGTCCACATCGACCGCCGCGAGGACGGCCTGGCGTGCGAGCTGACTGTCGAACGGCGGTCGCGTGTGGTTGAGATAGATCGCGTTGTAGAAGCCGATCGTCTGCTCGTAGACTTCAACATCGCTGCTGCCGTTGAGCTGGTCGAAGTAATCGGGCGGTGGCTGTGCCAGCGCGTCGAGGGTTCCCGCCTGGAACGCCGCCAGCCGGCTGTTCGGGTCGGGGATGATTGGAATGTCCACCGTGTTCAGATAGACGGTGCGGGAGCCGGCCGCGTTGCTCGATGGACCGGGCGGGCCGGCATAGTCCTCGCGCCGCTGGAGGATGATCTCGCTGCCCTTCACCCACTCCTGCAGGCGGAACGGTCCGGAGGCGACCACATCATTGACGGGCGTTCCGATCGGCGTGCTCGCCGCCTCCTCGGTCATGATGTACGGCGCCTTTGGGCCGGCGGCGAGGGTGTCGATCAACACGGACCAGGGCTCCATCAGCTCGATCGCGAAGCTTCGCTCACCCCGCGCCTCCAGGCTGTTGAAGAGCGCGGCGGCCTGCCGGCCCGAAGAGACGGTCTTTCCCCAGCGCTGGATCGAGGCGACCACGTCGCTCGCCAAGACCGGCCGCCCGCCCTCGAACGTCGCGTCGTCTCGCAAAGTAAAGCGATACAGCCGGCGGTCGCTGCTTGCCTCATGGGACGCAACCAGAACGGGCTTCACCTGCTGATCCGCATCCCACGTGAAGAGTTGATCGTAAAGATTCATCGCGAGCTGCGTGGTGACGGCCGCCGCGGTGAACGTCGGATCGAGGGTCTCGATCGTCGCTTCCAATCCCCAGCGCAGCGTTCCTCCGCGCTTGGGCTCACGGACGCTCGTCGCGGCAGCCGGAGAGGCCGGTGTCTTGCTCGTCGTCGTGCCGTCTGAACACGCCGCAACGGCTGCCGCAAGGCCGGCCGTCATGCCGATGCTGAGGAATCGCCGCCGAGATGGCTGTGTCCAGCGTGCATGGCTGCCGTTGTAGTTACTGATCACGCTCCACCTACTGATCTGGAACCTCACCTTCTCACCTGGAAGGTCGATGGTACGCCCGGCAGCGAGGCATCGAAAAATCATATAGTATTCCCCAGCCTTGACAAGGTTTCGCAATTTGATCCACGATGGACTGCGCCCACCCGGCGATCATTCATATACAATTACGGCGACTGGACAGCAACCGCCGTACGGACTGCAGTGAACAGTGAGCGTGGGTCAGACGGAGCAAGATGCAAGACGGTGCCCGCCCTGAGTGGCCGAATGCCACGAAAGAAGATCAAGCGTATCAACACATTCGGTGGGCAATCCTCGATCGGTCACTGCTGCCTGGGATGCGTGTGGGGATCAGCGAAACCGCCCGCTTCCTCGGCTTCAGTGAGATCCCGGTGCGCTCGGCGCTGCAGCGGCTCGCCGGCGAAGGTTTTGTGAAGTTGACGCCCAACACCGGCTTCCGCGTCGCGGAGCACGAACCGGTGGTCACCGCTGAAGCCGAGTTGCTCTATGCCGAGCTGTGGGCGTTGACCGGCCGGCTCGCGGCCCTCCGCGGCACCGAGGCGGACTTTGACGAACTGGCGGCGATCCATGCCGAGTCGTTGCGCGCCGTGGAAAGCGACGACCTTCTGCAGTTCCTCCAGATCGGAAGCCGGTTTCACCGTGCCCTGACCCAGGCATCGAAGAGCACGTACCTGAGCCGGATCACAGCGCAGGTCCGGGCTGATGCGTCGCATGGGGTTTCCAACTACAACCCGTCATCCGACCGGCTCCTGAATTCCTACCGCAGTCATGAGCAGACGCTGCACGCGTTGCGCCAACGCCAGCCGGAGCGGGTGGCACAGTTGCTCCGCTGGCACGTCTATGACTCCGTCTCGGTTGCGGATCTGCTCCCAGACGACCCGAACGCGAACGACGGCGTGCGCGCGCGCACCGTCAGCCTTGAAAGCCTGCTCTACGGAGTTCTCTAGCGATGCCGCATGAGTCACCAACAACCGGTGCACGCGCTCCGCCAACCCTCACGCAGGCAGGATGGACCGACGATTGACGTCGGCTCGCTCATTTGGGAGGAACTGGGCCACGCGGGAGTCTGCCCCATGGCTCAGACGAACACAGGCGAGTAATTAGTGAGTCGTGAGACAGGAAAGGTAATCCGACCATGGCAGCTTCTACCACCAGTCAGGTACAAAATGCACTCAATCTGGTCATGACGATGAAGCCTGGGATGCAGGCCGGCATCACGGCTGCCGGACCGCAACTGATGGACAAGATCCGGTCGGGAGCCGATGCGATCGGCACGCTGCACGATGCGCGCTTCGTCCAGCTCAACGACAACACCGTCGGCCTCTTCACCACCTACGATGGCGACTTGGACACCTATGTCATGGACTTCACCAAGCACCTTGGCGATGTCTTCGACCTTCTGCTCCCCCATACGATCGATTCACCGCCCCTCCCGGTTGAGAAGAACGTGCAAGCGTTCATCGACTGGGTGAGAGTGCACGACCTTCCGTCTGTCTCGGGTGTGTACAGCGCCTACCCGACATTGAGTGTTCAGGACATTCGGGCACTGGCCGCCAAAGGCTGAGCCGGCGTGGCGGCCGGCCGCCACGCCGTCGTGCACCACTACGACACTGGGCGCGGGTGTAGCGCGCGCGGTCGATTGTGGTGTGTGGTGAGAGATCTGCGATGACGACACTCGATCTGGACGACATCCAGGGAATCATCCTGCGCCGCTATCCCATGCCGGTCGCCCGCCACTTCCTGTTGGCGGTGCGCGATCCGGCGGCTGCCCGTGCAGCCCTTGGACTCCTGGTCAGCGGGGACGAGGCGGCTGCTCCTCAGGTTTCGTCGTCGGCGACACCTGTGCCCACGATCGCCTATCGGCTGTACGTGGGCATTACCTGGCCGGGCCTGGTCGCGCTCGAAGTGACGGATCGCGTGCCGTCTCTCTCCTTTCGCTCGTTCCCGGCGTTCGTCGCCGGGGCGGCTGCGCGGGCGGTAATGCTGGGAGACAGCGGGGCGAGCGCGCCGGAGCATTGGATCAGCGGCTTCGGATCCGACAGCGGCCACGTCTTGGTCACCCTCTACGGCCGGGGACGCGCAGAGTTGGCGGAATATTCCGATCGCCTGAGCGCGCTCTTTACCTGCAACGATGCATTCTCAGAAATCTGGCGCGGCGACGGCGAGGCCCTGATCGAGAAGGATCAGAACGGCGTGTCGGGTTACGTGCGCAAGGCGCATTTCGGCTACACCGACGCCATCACCGAACCCGTCATCCGCGGCGGGCCGGGACCCTACCCACCCGAGCGCCAGCAACCGTGCGACCCGTGGATATTCGTGCTCATGGATGAAGCGCCCAACTACTACGTCCCCGATCCGCCGGAACTGGGGCGCAACGGCAGCTTCGCTGTCTTCCGCATCGAAGAACAGGATGTGGCCGGCTTCGAGAACTTTCTCCAGAGTCAGAAGGACCGGATCGACCCGGAACTGCTGGCGGCCAAACTCATGGGGCGCTGGCGCAATGGTGTCCCGTTGGCACTGTCGCCGGACACCGATTCCCCACCGGGCGGCATCGCCCCGGATCAGCTGAACAACTTCGATTATGTGAACGCGGACGGGTCCGGTGATCCCTGGGGCGAGCGCACGCCGATCGGCGCGCACATCCGCCGGGTGAATCCGCGCGGTCAGCCGATCAAGGGTCAGGGCGTGCCGGGCGGCAGCAACAACGACCACCGCATCCTCCGACGCGCTCTACCATACGGGCCGACCTACGTGCCGAGCGAGCCGTATGACGGGATCGAGCGGGGGCTGATCGGTCACTTCATCAACGCCATCATCGAGAACCAGTTCGAGTTCGTGCTGCGCGAGTGGATAAACAACGCCGATGCCGTTGGGGCTGTGCGGCTCGATCCGCACTCCAAAGGCGTGATCACCGGTACGAACGATCCATCGGACAGCGTCTTCGAGATCCCTCAGCCAGGCGGCGCCTCACCGATCCGCATCACGGGTTTCAGCAGCTTCACGACCACGCGGGCGACCGCCTATTGCTTTCTGCCCAGCATCACGGCGCTGAAGTTCATCGCCGGGCTGCGGTAGCCCACTCGGCTTGTCGCACGACGGTGGGATGCACGCAATCGCGAGATTGTTCTTAGAGGAACGGGGATTATCATGAACCAGTCCCTCAGCAACCAGCCAGATAGCAGTGTCGGACCGGCGAGTGCCGCGGCTCAACCAATCTCCTCAACGGCCAAGCCAGCGCCGGCGCCCAGCGATGGCGCTGGCCCCAGCGCCGCGAGCACTGAGCATCACGAAAAGGAGCATATCCACTGGGGACGGCTCCTCCAGCGGCGGCTCCTGATCCGGGTCACGCTCCCGACGCTGATCGGCATCGTCCAGCTGGTCTTCGCCGTTGTCGCGGTCACCGGCGGCAACACCCCGGCGCGAATCCTCTTGTGGATGTTTCCGGCGATCATCGCGGGCTATGTCTTCGGGCGCATAACGAAGATCGCCTGGGCCCACGAGGGCACCCAGATTGCTTTGGTCCGAGGGCAGATCCTGATCACGGTGGCATACATTCTGGTGCGCATCGGCACAAAGATCGCGCTCAACGAGACACTCGGCGACCGCGTGAACCTGGCCGACGTGCTCCTGGTGCTGTCCTTCGGCTTCTTCCTGGGACGTACGTTGGGGCTGGCTGACCAGATATGGCAAGCACTCTCCAGCCGGCACAGCCAGCCGGCGGTCGCCGAAAACCCCGCAGGAGGATGACGATCACCATGTCAGACCACTTTTCCGGCTTCCGCGCCCTCGCTGCGCCCGTCGCCGACATCACCGATGTCTACGCCTTCCCCAGTCCGGAGCGGCCCGGCTGCCTGGTGCTCGTGATGAACGTGCTACCCTTTGCCAGCCCGTCCGCGCTCTTCTCCGACGCGATCATTTACCGGTTCCGGCTGCGGCCTGTCACGATTGCCTCGGTCGGGCCTGGAGCATCATTCGCGGTTGGCACGGACGAATACACGTTCGATTGTCGCTTTACGTCGCCTGCAAGCCCCAACGGTAGCGAGGCGATGACACAAGAAGGAACCTGCATCGGACCCGCGGGTGCATCAGTCACGTTCCGCGTGAACGATGAAGCGGGGGGGCAGGGCACAGCGATGCGCGCCTTCGCCGGAACCCGGCTCGACTCGTTCTTCATCGACGGCGTCGCAGTGGCCACCACCATGATCACGCATACATTGCAGTTCAAGACTCCCAGCCACAACAACTTCGATGGCCTCAACGCTCTCAGTATCGTCGTCGAAGCCGAAACCGCTGAACTGTTTGGCCGTGACGCCGGCCCACTGTTCGCGGTGATTGGGGAAACGGTGACGGCCGGGGCGCCGTCGATCCGCGTGGAGCGCGTCGGCCGTCCGGAGATCAAGAACGTCATCTTGAGCAGCAAGGACTTCGACCAGGTCAATCACAACCTGGAGATTCGCGATCTCTATAACGAGGAGGACGCCTTCGACCTGGCGCCGGTCTACCTCGGAGCCTACGGGGCGCGCCTGAACGCGAACCTCGCCTTCTACGACGGCCTTGATGACAAAACAGACTGGACGCCGGACGCGAAGGGTCATCATCCGCTCACCAACCTGCTGCTCGCCGATTTCCTCGTCGTCGACACCTCGAAGCCGTTCGCCGATGGCGCCTTCCTCGAGATCGAGCAGGCGATGCTCGCGGGTACACCGCACCAGACGTGCGGCGGCCGGCCTCTGAACGACGACATCATCGACACGCTGTATGGCTGGATGATCAACGCCGGCACAGGTCCGCATATCAGCGATGGCGTGGACCATGCGACGGTGCCGGCATCGCGGACCTTCCCGTATCTGGCGCAGCCGAATCCCAACCCACCCCCGCGCACGGCCCCGCCCAGCGCGGCAGTCCTCCAGCCCGAGCCATATGCCTAAAGAAAGGAACGACATGGCGCTCACTCCCCTCCCGGTACAGATCGATCTCGACCAACTCCTCTGCCACGAACGGGGCAAACGAGGTAAGCACGGGGAGCCATACCTCTGGACGATCTTCTTCAAGCTCGATGGCACGACCGCCTCGATGAGCGATCCGGACTTCACGCTCTCCGGACCGGCGACCACGGCGCCGGCCCCAGGGAGCCACGGCGATCTTGGCGCGCAGAAGATCCAGAGCGGTGACACGATACCTATCCCCGCCGCCGTTGGCCACTGGCAGACGACTCTCACACCGATCCCCGTGGCCGAGCAGTTCCAGAAGGCCGGCGCGCCGGCGAGCATCGGCGGCGCGCTCGGCGTGGCCATGATTCTCCTGGAACAGGAATGGACCAGCGAACGTGTGGCCGAGGCGGGTCATGCCGCGCTGAACACCGCCGTGCAGCAAGAACTGAACCGTATCGTCGACGGCATCGGTCTCAAGCACCCCAAGTTGACACCGGCCGACTTCGAAGGGGTTGCGGGGACCGTGAAGCAGTCGATCAAATCCGCCATCCTCAAGGAGAGCTCCATCTTTCAAGATGTGGCCAATCTCATCAACAAGGATGCGGTGCTTGGCATGCAGTTTGCCGTCGTGACACACAAGGAACTGGCGACGAATCCGTCTCAGCCGCTCTCCGAGCGCTTTCAACCAAAGGATCGTGGCGACTGGGAGATCCGCGGTGCCGTGAAAGCCGACGCTGCCAGTAGCATCCCGGCCGGCCCGCCCGCGTCGTAATCCGGCCGGTATCCTGGCCCAGGAGTCTCCCCCTCAGCGTCGAGTGCGCACAACGCGCGGCGCGATAGAACTGTCTCAACTACCGCGCCAGCGCCTCATACACGGCCCGGCTCACCCGCGCGATCGGATCCCACTCCCAACCGCGATCGGAGAGAGCGGCGATCACGTAGCGGCCGTTGGGAGCGTCGACAAAGGCGACATCGTGGGTCGCGCCCGGCCAGGTGCCGGTCTTGTTGCCCACGGGTACATGTGGCGGCAGTAATTGGGGGATGCCGGACCGTGTCTCCTGCTGCAACAGCAGCGCGATCATATCCTCCCGCCAGGCAGGATCGACGCCCTGACCTCGGACGATCGCCTCCATCAGGAGCGCCATGTCGACGGCCGTGGTCGGCAGGTCGCGCGTGTTCACCGATGTCTGCCGAAGGCCGAGCGACGCCAGGGTCTGATCGACCGTCGCCGGACCGAGCGTGCGCAGCAGCGCCACCGCGCACGCGTTGTCCGATCGCGTCACCATCGCGTGCACAGCGGCGCGGACGGAAATCATACCGCTGTCGTCGAGTCCGAGCGATCCGATCGTGCCCAGATCCTCGGCGACATCCTCGCCGCTGATCTGAATCATCTCGTCGAAGTCGAGCAGCCCAGCCGACCGCTGCCGTTCCGCTTCATAGAGCACCGCCAGTTTGAACAGACTGGCAGCGTAATACTCCCGATCCGGATTCAACGACGCGCCGCGGCCATCCTCCAGCCGCCGTACCACGATGCTGTAGTGATCGGCATCATCACCAAGCGCATTCAGAATAGCGTCGAGGATCGACGGATCGTCTGAGGCGGCAGCCATCCGATCATGCGCGTCGGGTGCGACCGGCGTCGCCACGGGTCCAGCCGCAGGCGCTATCGGCGGCTTGCTTCGTGCCACCGCTACCGGTGTAGCAGATCCAGCAGGTTCAATCCGTACTGACTGCGCCGGCGTTCCGCAGGCAACCAGGAGGAATAATCCCGGCAGGAGGATCACAAGACGGCGGGGGTTGACCATCGTGCCGGCAGTGTACGACCAGGTCCGCCACCCGTCACCATGCTGGTTGACGAAACGAGCGATCAACGCCGCCACGGCGCCGGCAGAGTCAAATGATGCCGGCGGCCGCGCTCGAACCATCGTCTCTTATGCACAGTCGAGAGCAGAAAGTCTCCCGTCCATGCCGGCAGGCGGTTGAGCAAAACCCAGCGCCGGATGCTACAATACGAGCAGAGGTGCGGAGCCTCTCCGTTTTGACCGTGGTCGGCGTGCCACGGCGCCGGCCCTCCCCCTGTCCGGATAGCCGTCTCCGGTCTGGAGGAAAGCGTGACCGTTCTTCCCAACCAGCACCACCCCGATGCCAGCGGCTGCGTCACGATCTGCAGCCACGCCGGTTCCGAACATCACATCCAAGCAAGCAACGCCGACGCCACAGATATAAAAGAAGCCTGTGGCGTCTTCGGCGTCTACGCTCCCGGCGAGGAAGTCGCCCGGCTTACCTTCTATGGCCTCTATTCGCTCCAGCATCGCGGCCAGGAGTCGGCCGGTATCGCCACGTCGGACGGGTCGGAGCTGCATGTGCGCACCGGCATGGGCCTCGTCGCGCAGGTCTTTGACGAGGATGACCTCGGCTGCCTGCCCGGTCACATCGCCATCGGGCACACGCGCTACTCCACCACCGGCTCCAGCCGTATCTGCAACGCGCAGCCAATCCATATCGATGGTCCCGCCGGAGAGCTCGCCCTGGGGCATAACGGCAATCTCATCAACGCCGACCAGATCCGCGCTGAGATGGAGATGCAGGGGCACCGCTTCGAGACCAGCACCGACTCCGAGGTGATCGCGCGCATGCTGGCTGTTTCCGCCGATCGACCGATCGAGGAGCGGTTGCGGACCGTCATGCGCCGGATCGAAGGGGCCTATTCCCTGGTGATCCTCACCCCGACCACCTTAGTTGCGGCGCGCGACCCGATGGGCAACCGTCCCCTCGCTCTTGGCCGCATCGGCGCTCACTGGGTCGTCGCCTCCGAGACCTGCGCCCTCGACCACCTGGGCGCGACCTACGTCCGCGAGGTGGAGCCAGGTGAAATCGTCGTCGTCGACCACCTTGGACTTCGCTCCTTCCCCGATGCACAGCGGAAGCAGCGGGACGCCCTGTGCATCTTCGAATACACCTACTTCGCCCGACCCGACTCGATCATCCGGGACAAGCGGGTCTACCCGATCCGGATGGCGATGGGTCGCGAGCTGGCCCGCGAGCACCCGATCGACGCCGACATCGTGATCGGTATCCCCGACTCGGCAACAGCGGCGGCGATCGGCTACGCGCGCGAAGCAAACATCCCCTACGCCGAGGGTCTGATGAAGAACCGCTATGTCGGCAGAACCTTCATCGCCCCCGACCAGCGCCTGCGCGACCGCGCCGCCGCCCTCAAGTACAACCCGCTGCGTGAAGTGCTGGAGGGTCAGCGGGTGGTGGTCGTCGACGACTCGATCGTCCGCGGCACGACCACGCCCCATGTCGTCAAGCTGCTTCGCGATGCCGGCGCACGCGAGGTGCATGTGCGTGTCTGCATCCCGCCGATCCAGTATCCCTGCTACTTCGGCGTCGACATGGCCACCAGGGAGGAACTGATCGGTGCGCAGATGTCGATCGAGGAGATCTGCGCCTATATCGGCGCTGACTCCCTCGGCTTCATCTCGCTCGACGGACTGGTCCGCGCGACGGATATGCAACGCAACTCCTTCTGCCTCGCCTGCTTCAACGGCGACTACCCGATCCCTGTCGAGTCGTCCCTCGACAAGTTCGGCCTCGAACGCTCGAACGTGATCGAGCTCGAGCTCGTCGGCGCGGCAGACTGACTGCTCATTTCTTTTTTGAACCGCAGAGGCGCAGAGGACGCAGAGAGATCATGAAGGTTCTGCATCTGCTTCGTGCGTCCACCCACTTTCAACCTCTGCGTCTTCTGCGTCTCTGTGGTTCCTGATTCGGAGGTTCTATGACCGCGGATGCGTATGCCCAGGCCGGGGTGGATATTGCTGCCGGCGACCGGACCAAGGAGCGGATCAAGGGTGTTGCGGCGCGGGCGTCGCGGCCGGAGGTGCTGGCGGGAGTGGGGCCGTTCTCGGCGCTGTTCCGGCTGGGCGGCGGCTATCGTGACCCGGTGCTCGTCTCCAGTACGGACGGCGTCGGCACCAAGGTGCTGCTCGCGCGGGCGATGGGGATCTACGACACCGTCGGCCGCGACCTCGTCAACCACTGCGTCAATGACATCCTCACCTCCGGCGCCGAGCCGCTCTTCTTCCTCGACTACCTCGCCTCGTCGTCCTTGGAGGAAGATCAGAAGGTCGAGATCGTCGCCGGGATGGCGGCGGCGTGCGAAGAGGCAGGCTGCGCGCTGATCGGCGGCGAAACAGCCGACATGCCCGACATCTACCGTCCCGGTGACTTCGACATCGCCGGCTTCATCGTCGGCGTCGTCGAGCGCGACGAGGTGATCGACGGCAGCGGCATCGCCGCCGGTGACGCGCTGCTCATGCTTCCCTCCAGCGGACTGCACACGAACGGCTACTCGCTCGTCCGCAAGATCTGGGAACTGGGCAAGGGCGACGGCGCGCACGATCGCGCCGTGCTGGAACGAATTGAACCGTCGCTCGGCGAATCGCTGGGCGCGGCGCTGCTAGAGCCGCACCGCTCCTATCTGGACGCCCTCCGACCCGTGCTTCTCCGCCTCACCGGCATCGCCCACATCACCGGCGGCGGCATCCCCGGCAACGTCCCCCGCATCCTGCCGGACGGCCTCACCGCCCGCATCGACCGCACCACCTGGGAGATCCCGCCGCTCTTCCGCCTGATCCAGCAGACGGGCGAGATCGACACCCCGACGATGTTCCGCACCTTCAACATGGGCGCCGGCATCGTCCTCGTCACTCCCGACCCGGCCGCCGTGATCGCCGCGCTGCCCGAGGCGAAACAGATCGGCACGGTAGCGCACCGGGGCGATGGTGATGCCGTCGTCATCGAGTGACCGGCGGGCGATGCAATCCACTTTAGGATCGATGCTGCTCAAGTTGCTCGATAGAGCCGGTGGCAAATTGCTATCCGGCATAGTGATAGCGGCAAGCAATAATGACCAGATCAGTCGCGGTCGCCTGGTAGACCAATCGATGTTCGTCGTTGATCCGGCGAGACCAATAGCCGGTGAGGTTTGCCTTGAGCGGCTCAGGCTTCCCGATACCTTCGAATGGAGAACGAAGCGCATCTTTGATGAGGAGATTGGTTCGTCTCAAGAGATTACGGTCATGTTGTTGAAGCCAGAGATAGTCTTCCCACGCGGCGGTCGTAAAGCACAATTTCACGGCTCGACCAACTCACGCTCCTCGACAGTCCCTGCCTGAGCCTCAGCAATTGACTTCCGGAGGTGCTCGGCATTGGATGGGTTTACCAAGAGATAGCGGGTCTCTTGCCACGAATTAAATTCGTCGATCGGCAAGACAACAACCTGCTGTCCGGCATCAGTAATCACAACGGCTGGCTCAGCATCCGCAATCACCTGCGCGATCAGTCGATCAAGATCTTCCTTGGCTTCTGCCGACGTAATCGCCCGCATCACCTGCTCCTCGGATATAGCTCGACCGCTGCCCGACCAGAAACCATTCGCGCTGTTCTCTATATTAAGTATTCATGATTCTCGCCGCCGCCTGTTTGGACGGGACGCCTTTAGTATAACAGGCGTTGTACCGGTTGCTCTGCCGGCGCGACGGGCGCGGGGTCTGGTTCGAGGGGCGGCAGCGGCGTCTCCGGCGTGTGGTCCGTCTCGGTTGGGAGCGGCACAGCGACCGCCGGCATAAGGCGATCCGGCTCATCGGTGCGTCGAATGCCAAAGCGATCGGGGGGAGGTGTTACCTTCGATGCCATGGGACCAACTCCCTTCATTGATCGTCGAGCAGGATGCGGAGCGTCTCGTCCGCCCGCGTGACCGCGACAACACGGCCGCCACGGCGGATCGCGCGGCGTGCCCGGCGCAGGCCACCGCTGAGCGGATGCTCTTGTTCCTCGGTACCGCCGACCCAGCCGAGCCGTACCCGCCGAACCCTTCCCGCCGCGCTGAGGCGGGTGACGGCACACTGGAGTTCCACCAGCGTCAACACCCGATCGCGCAACCGACGGGCGGCCATGCACAGGTCGGGTTCCGCCGCTTTCCGCGCCAGCAACGCCTCGATCGCGGGCCGCACCTCGGCAAACGGAACGTCGAGGTAGCGCCGCGCCACGGCGTCGCCCGCGCCCCAGGCCGCGCACAACCGGCGTAGATCGCGCGCGAACTCGTCCCACACGGCGGTCAGGCGTTCGTTCGGGCGTGTCCTCTCAGCTGGATCATCCGACGCCACCAACGCCGTCGCGAGATACTGCACCACCCGCAGGTCGCGATGGTGTTGCTCCGCATATCCTGCCGCCGCCATCTCCGGAACGGGGGTCCAGACCAGGCTGAAGAGAAAGTCCGTCCGATCACGGCCGCCGTCGCCGGCGACAGCCTCCGGCGCCCGCCGCCCCCGCGCGATCAGGTTGCCCTCATCACCGCGCCGCTCCGGTCCCTCGACCGTCAGGTCCAGCCCGCTCGCCAGCAATTGCACCAGTGCAATCAGCTTCGCGTCGTCGCCGAGCGCGCCCTGCACCGTGATCTGGAGCGGCAGCGGCCGGTCCCGATCCGCCACCCCCGCATCCACGAGCGCGTCAATCAGGCATGCCAGCGTGCGGTAGGAGCGACAGGGCGGCAACAGCAATACCTGCCCTTTCCAGAAGTAATTGAGCGTGTCGCTCGGCACACCGAGCCGCGCCGCTTCCCACCGCGCCTGCGCCGCCCGTCGCCCCAGCGAGTCGTGCCGCAGGTAGAGCTTGGCGCCCACGGGCGGCAGTCCATCAGCCGCGGCCTCCCAGCGGGCCACGCGGTTGAGCGCCTCGTCGATCAGCGCCGCCGCGGCCGCCCCATCGCCGGCATCGCGCAGCGCGAGGCGAAACTCGCCGACGAGCGCCGTCCGCGCGCCGCGTGCCAGCATCGTGATCGGCGCCGCGCGGGCAGCGATCAGGTCCGCATACCGGCGGATCGCCGCGTCGGTAAGCGCGCCGGCGGGCAACGGCCACGTCCGCATCCCGCGTCCGCGCAGCAGCCACAGCCGCACGTGGGTACGCGTATCCAACTGGCGATAGTCATCCGGCAGGCGCTGGCCCTGGAGCACGCCGACCACGGGCACGACGAGCGATCCCACCGGCACGATCACCAGCGCTGTCAGGATCGAGACGAGCGGCGGCGCGTCGGTGGCCAGGCAGACAACCCAGGCGCCGATGCAGAGCAATCCGACCAGATACCCGGCGATCATTCCCCGGCCGACGCTGAGAAACGAGATCGCAAGCAGTCCCCGCAGGCCACGGGGCAATGCGCTCACCCTCGCAGCAGCCGGAGGTGGTTCGCTCGGTCGCGCGGTGTGGAGCATAACGCCGGCTCACAGCCTCCGGCTTCAGCGTACCGCACCAGGCAGACGGCTTACGATCGCATGGCATTCCGGGTAGGGCGGCGTATGGCAATCAGGCTTCCCGTTGACTTCCATTTTCGCCGGTGCCTATGATGAGGATCAGCAAGGGGCGCGGCTGGGAGGTTAGCAGCGTGATTGAAATGACCATCGAGAGCATCAGGATGAACCTGATGAACTACCAGCGCGTGGTCATTCTCAAGGAGAAGGACGCGGATCGCTACCTCCCGATCTGGATCGGTCATGCGGAGGCAGACGCGATCGCGGTCCGGCTCCAGGAAGTCGCCGTGGCGCGGCCGCTGACCCACGACCTTCTGGGCAGTGTGATCGCCACGCTCGGCGCCCGCGTCGAGAGCGTGATCGTCAACGACCTCTCCAACGACACCTTCTACGCCAAGATCATCCTTGATGTGAACGGCAACTCGATCGAGATCGATTCCCGCCCCAGCGACGCGCTGGCACTGGCCGTCCGGGTCAAGGTGCCGATCTTTGCCGAGGACACCGTGCTCGACAAGGCCGGCGTGATCATGGACCAGGAAGAGCCGGCCCTCACCCCCGGCGAGAGCCGCACCCGCGTCAACGAGGAAGAACTCGAGCGGATGTCCGCCTTCCGCGACTTCATCGAAAGCCTCGACCTCGACGACTTCGACAAGCGCAGCAAGTCCTGACCGCCTTTTGAAACACAAAGGACGCAAAGAGAGCAAAGGCCACAAAGACTTAAAGAATCTCTTTGTGTCCTTTGTCCCCTTTGCGTCCTTTGTGTTTCAAAAGCGGTTGATCAGCGGCGGATGAGGAGGCGGAGGCCGCGGAGGACGAGCATGGCGGTGATGCCGGAGGCGATGATGATCGGTGGGACGATCAGCATCGTCATCGGGTCGGTGATCTGCTTGAACTCGGTGCTGCCGTCGCGCATCTCGATGTAGCCCATCGGCGTCGCGAGCACGCCGCCGCCGCCACCTTCACCGCTGCCGCTGCCTTTGTCGCCCGGCGAGGTGCCGGTGCCGCCGCCGCCACCAAACCCCCAGCGCACCTTGGCCACCGGGATCACGGTGACGCCGTCGCGCACGACGGGTGTCCCGTAGACCGCGGCGGCGTTGGCCGCGCCGCGGAGCCGCTCGGCCAGGCGGTCGAGAATCGCCCCTGCCTGACCGTGAACGGCGCGATCGATCTCCTGCTGCATCTCCGGCCGAACCTGTATTTCGTTCGTCATCAATCGTTATCCCTTCCGGCGGGGTGACTCGTCATGGTGCGTTGCGTCGTCGGGCAGACAGCCCGACCTCTTAGTCATACACCGAACGCCTCGATCGTGTCAGCGGCCGGCCCGTGACGTTTTGCTCACCAGGGGTGGGGGCTGTCCCTACCGGCAGATCTCTAGTCAGCCGGATTCTGACGGCGCCTCGAACCATCTACCGTAGAGTACGAGGTCACGAAGGTGCATAGCGCACCGCATTTGACCAGTATTCCGTTCCATGCCGCCTGACCCAATCTGCGCGTCGCGCCGTTGAATCATGACGGCGCGGGCTATGAGGTGCTGCCATGAAGTTCTTGCTGCTCGGTCTGCTCGCCGCCGTTGGACTCGGCCTGTCCATCGCCTGCTCGGAAGGCGAAGACCTCTCCGCCGTCGCCCCCGTCACCGGTGTCACCGACGTGACGGTCAGCAACATGACGTTCACCCCAGCGGTGATCGAAGTCCCCGCCGGCACCACCGACACCTGGACCTTCCAGGACGGCGACACGCCGCACGATGTCAAGGGCGACGGCTTCCAGTCCGAGGTGATGCGGGAGGGGACGTTCACCCACACCTTCAGCACACCCGGCACCAACGACTACAAGTGCACG
>JBFXAN010000099.1:0-23180 GCA_050184225.1 Dehalococcoidia bacterium
GGCGTCAAGGCAAGGGAAAGGGCCGGCCCTCACCCCCGACCCCTCTCCCGCTCGGCGGGAGAGGGGAGCCTCATGCAACCGTGAACACCAACGAGTGCCTTGGTGCAGTTAGACCGACCGGCGAACAGGTGATCCTGGTCTGACCAGGCTCCCCTCTCCCGCCCGGCGGGAGAGGGGTCGGGGGTGAGGACCGGCCCCGCCTCGTTGTTATACTGAAATCGAAGTCGACTCCGTAGGTATGGTGTGCCATTCTTCAGCTTCTCATCGGGCAGGATAGTCTTCAGGCCGTTTTCGTCCTCCTCATCGCCCTCGTCGTCGCGCTGCTCGTCGGACTCGTCTTTCACGAGTTCTGCCACGCGATCGTCGCCGACCGGCTCGGCGATAGCACGCCACGGCTGATGGGGCGCATCTCCCTGAACCCGCTTCACCACCTGGACCCGATGGGAACCTTGCTCCTCTTTCTCGTCGGCTTCGGCTGGGCCAAGCCGGTGCAGATCAACCCGTTGCGGCTGCGGAACGGCCCCACGGTCGGCATGGCGACCGTCGCCGCCGCCGGACCGATCAGCAACTTCGTCATGGCCCTGTTGTTCTCACTGCCGGTTCGATTCGGCATCGTCGACGCCCGCTTTCCCTTCGACTATGCCGACTTCACCCCCTCAAACTATCTCGCGCTGATCTGCGTCTATGTCGTGCTGATCAACGTCGTCCTCGGCGTCTTCAACCTGATCCCGCTGGCGCCGCTCGATGGTTCGCGCGTCGCCCAGGCGCTCTTGCCGGGCGAGGCGGGACGCTTCTTCCGGATGTTGGAGCCGTACGGCATCGGCATCCTCTTTCTCTTGATCACCGTCTCCTGGCTCACCAACGGCGCGATCGACCCGATCGGCTCTATCATCAATCCAATCCGGAACGCGATTGTCGATCTCCTTCTGTGATCACGACCAGGGCAGACACAGATACAATGACGAAAAGCGGCGCGACCGGAACGGAGGCGGGTTGTGGAACGGATAGCAATCATTGGCACCGGGTTGATCGGCGGATCGATCGGACTGGCGCTGAAAGGGGCCAGGCTGAACGGATTGGAAGTCATCGGCTATGACCTCGACCGCGGCACCGCCGGCGAAGCGAAGCGGCGGGGTGTGGTCGACCGCAACGCCCCCAATCCGGCCGAGGCAGTGCGCGACGCCAAGATGGTGATCATCGCCACGCCGCCGCTCGCGGTTTCCAACGTTATGCAGGAGATCTCCGAGCACCTCGCCGACGGCGCCGTCGTCACCGACACGGCCAGCACCAAGGTCGAAGTGCGCCGCTACGCGCAGGAGTTTCTGCCTGAAACCGTCTCCTTCGTCGGCGGCCACCCGATGGCCGGCAAGGAGGATCAGGGTATCAAGAATGCGGACGCCGCCCTCTTTCGGGGCGCCGCCTACTGCGTGATCCCGTCGCCGCAGGCGAGCGAGGGAGCGGTCAAGTCCGTCCTCGGTCTGGTTTCCGTCTTGGGAGCCGAACCGCTGTTCATCGACGCGGAGGAGCACGACCAGTATGCCGCCGCGATCTCGCACATGCCGCTGGTTGCCTCGACCGCGCTCTTCTCGCTCGTCCGCAACAGCCCGGCCTGGGGCGACATCGCGCCGCTGGCCGCCGGCGGCTTCCGCGACACGACGCGCCTTGCCTCCGGCGATCCGCGCATGAGCCACGACATCTGTGCGACCAACGCCGATGCCGTCGTCCACTGGCTCGATCGCTTCATGGAGGAGTTGCGCCGGTTCCGCGAGATGATCCTCACCGACCGCAAGTTGCTGCTGAGGACCTATACCGAGTCACAGATCCAGCGCGACGCCTTTGTCGCCGGCGAGCGGCCGAAGCGCGCCGCCGAGTTCGAGATGCCGAGCACCAAAGACGCGATCGGCAGCATGCTCCTCGGCAACCTCGTTGCCTCCAAGATGGACAAGCTCGAAAAAGATATGAACCAACCCGGCGCCAAGAAACCGTCCGTCATCGACGAGGACGATTAGTCTGCGGCAATCGGGAATCGGCAATCGGCAATGAGGCCACGCACTCCCCATTGCCGATTGCCGATTCCCGATTGCCCACCACTTCGCGGCCACAAGGTCGCGAAGTGGTAGCATAGACCGCGATACCGCCAACCGAGGCGGCCGGCCCCACTGCCGGACCGTCACCCCTGGGAGGCCGCCACATCGCTATGACCACTGAGCTGATCCATGTCGGATTTGGCAACGTCCTCGCCGTGAATCGCGTGATTGCGATCGTCGCCCCGAACTCTGCCCCCACCAAGCGTCTGATTCAGGAAGGGAAGGCCAAGAGCCTCACCATCGATATGACCAGCGGCCGCCGCACCAAGGCCGTGCTGATCATGGACAGCGGTCACATCGTCCTCGCCGCGATCACACCCGAGACGATCACCGGCCGGGTCAATGCCAATCGCGGCGGGCTCCGCATGATCCAGAACGAGGGGGAGGGTGAGTAGCGAGACGCCGCTCGACCCCGTTTCCGCCAACGGCCCGCTCCTCGTCGTGATCACGGGTCCATCCGGCGTGGGCAAAGATACCGTCCTCGTCCGCCTCAAAGAGGTCGAGCCCGCCTGCCACCTCACGGTCACCGCCACTACCCGCCCCCGGCGTGACGGCGAGCAACACGGGGTCGACTACTTCTTCGTCGAGCAGACGGAATACGACCGCATGCTCGCGGCGGATGAGTTCCTCGAACACGCCACGGTCTACGGCTTCGGCTATGGTATCCCGCGCACGCCCGTCCGCGAGGCGCTCGCCGCCGGCAAGGACGTGCTCCTCCGGATCGATGTCCAGGGCGCGGCCACGATTGGCGTCCTCGCCCCCGGCTGCATCCGCATCTTCCTTGCACCACCCACCTTCGCCGAGCTCGAGCATCGGCTCCGTCAGCGCAAGTCCGACACCCCCGACGTGATCGAGCGTCGCCTGCGTACCGCCCACGACGAGATGACCCGCGCCGCCGAATGCGACTACATCGTCGTCAATGCCGACGGCCGCCTCGACGACACCGTCTGCCAGATCGCCGCGATCATGACCGCCGAACGCCGCCGCATCACCCGCCGCCGCGTCGAGATCTAACCAATCGCATATCATGTCAGCAGGGACGGCCTCACCTCTGGCAGTCATGGCCCGTGTGCTTCTGAAAGAAAAAGGAGGCGGCTACTATGGTTCTTCGTGCTCGCGTCCGCTTCCAGGCCAACGACATCTGGGATACACCGGAAGACGGCAACCGCTACGAGGTGATCGATGGAGCGCTCTACATGACCCCGCCGCCGCTCTATGGACATCAATATGCATCAACGTCCCTTGCAGCGCTCATCTGGTCCCACGTGCGACAGCATGGGTTGGGACAGATTGTGACTGCACCGGTCGGCGTGGTATTGGACGACGAGAACGGCGTGCAACCGGATCTCGTCTTCGTCTCGCGCGATCGGCTGCACATTATCACCGAACGCGGTGTCGAAGGTGCCCCGGACCTCGTCATCGAGATCCTCTCGCGTCGAACCCAGTCCCGCGACCGTGGCGTCAAGATGAAACGCTACGCCGCGGCGGGCATACCGCATTACTGGATCGTTGTGCCGCGTACGCAAAGTATCGAGGCGTATCGACTGGCTGAGACCGGCTACGAACTGACGGGGACGTACGGCCCCGGCAGCACCTTCCGGCCGGAGATCTTCCCCGGCCTGGAGATCTCCGTCGACCTTCTGTGGGAGTAACCGCGTTCCAAGAACTTGACATCTTCCCGCGCGCCTTGCTACCGTCCCAGTACAACCGCATACGACATGGCTGTGAGCGGGACGAGTACGCCGCCAGCGGGGCCTCCAGAGAGCCGGGCAAGGTGAAAGCCGGCGCCAGCGCAACGAGTCGAATGGACCCGGGAGCCGCGGACCGAACGCCCGCCACGCGCGGCAAGTAGGCTCCGACGGAATGGGCACCGTTACCAAGGCCCAGGGCATCACCCCGACACGTCGGGACGTGCCTGATTTGAGATGACCCCGACGATGCCGTGGGTTGAACTAGGGTGGCACCGCGAGAACCCCTCGCCCCTTCTGTGTGGGCTGAGGGGCTTTTTCTTGCCCGGCGCCATAGGGGTAACACATCGATCGGGCCGTCGGGGTGGGTCTCAAATCTGGCCTGCACCGGGTCCAACCAACTGCAAAGGAGCGGCTGCGATGGAAACCAAGATCCTGCTGAGCGAACGTGATCTGCCGGAGCAGTGGTACAACATCGCGCCGGACCTGCCGTCGCCGCTGCCGCCGCCGCTCCATCCCGGCACCCATCAGCCGATCGGGCCGGAGGCGCTCACGCCACTGTTTCCGATGGAGTTGATCCTGCAGGAAGTCTCGCAGGATCGATACATCCCCGTGCCGGAGGAGGTCCGCGATGTCTATAAGCTCTGGAGACCGACGCCGCTGATCCGCGCTGTCCGCCTGGAACGCGCGCTGGAGACACCGGCGCATATCTACTACAAGTACGAGGGCGTTAGCCCCGCCGGCAGTCACAAGCCGAACACCGCCGTGCCGCAGGCCTACTACAACAAGCAGGCCGGCATCCATCGCCTCACCACCGAGACCGGCGCCGGCCAGTGGGGCAGCGCCCTGGCGATGGCCTGCAACTTCTTCGACATCGACCTCAAGGTCTACATGGTCAAAGTCAGCTATGAGCAAAAGCCCTACCGCCGCTCGATGATGCGCACCTTCGGCGCCGATGTCGTCGCGAGTCCCTCGATCGATACCAACGCCGGACGGATGGTGCTCGACACTGATCCTGACACCCCCGGCAGCCTCGGCATCGCCATCAGCGAGGCGGTCGAGGACGCCGCCGGCCGCGAGGACACCAACTACGCCCTCGGCAGCGTCCTCAACCACGTCCTCACCCACCAGACCGTGATCGGTCAGGAGGCACTCAAGCAGATGGCGATCGCCGGCGAATACCCGGATGTCGTCATCGGCTGCGCCGGCGGCGGCTCCAACTTCGCCGGCCTCGCCTTCCCCTTCCTCGGCGAACAACTCCGCGGCGGCCGCGGCGCCCGCTTCCTCGCCGTCGAGCCGGAGTCCTGCCCCAGCCTGACCCGTGGCGAATACGCTTACGACTTCGGCGACCTCGCCGGCGTCACGCCGCTGCTGAAGATGTACACCCTCGGTCACACCTTCGTCCCGCCCGGCATCCACGCCGGCGGCCTCCGCTACCACGCGATGGCGCCGCTCGTCTCGGAGATCCTCCACCAGGGCCTGATCGAGGCGAAGGCGTACCACCAGCTCGGCTGCTTCGAGGCAGCGGTCCAGTTCGCCCGTACCGAGGGCATCATCCCCGCACCGGAGAGCAGCCACGCGATCCGCGCCACGATCGACGAAGCCATCGCCGCCCGCGAATCCGGCGAACGCCGCGTCATCCTCTTCAACCTCAGCGGTCACGGTCACTTCGACCTGAGCGCCTACGACCGCTACTTCGCCGGCGAGCTGGAAGACCACGCCTACCCGGCGGAGAAAGTGAAAGAAGCGATGGGCCAGGTACCCGTCATTGTTTAGCGATTAGCCATTAGCTATTAGCCGTTAGGGCTAGAACACTTCCTAACGGCTAACGGCTAACGGCTAACCGCTAATTACTGGAGCGAAGCGACCACCATGCGTAAGCGAATCCTCACCGGCATCCGGCCCACCGGGGCGCTCCATCTCGGCCACTATGCCGGGGCGCTGCTCAATTGGGTGCGGCTGCAGACCGAGTATGAGTGCTACTTCCTCATCGCCGACTACCAGGTATCCGACTATGCCGACGATATCGAACGCGTCCGGCAGTCGGTCGTCGAGGTCGCCCTTGATTGGCTGTCGGTCGGCCTCGATCCGGATGGAAGCCACTACGTGATCGAGAGCCTCGTGCCGGAGAACGCCGAGCTGACGACGCTGCTCTCCTGGTTCATCCCGCTCGCCCGTCTCCAGCGCAACCCGACGTTGAAGGCCGAGCTTTCCGACCTCGACGAACGTAAGTCCGGCGCCCCCGTCGGCTTCTTCACCTACCCGGTGATGCAGGTGGCGAACATCCTCCTGCCCCGCGCCCACCTCGTCCCCGTCGGCGACGACCAGCTGCCGCATATCGAGATGACGCGCGAGGTCGCCCGCCGCTTCAACCGCGATTTCGGCGAGGTCTTCCCCGAGCCGGACGGTCTGCTCACCGAGTTCCCCCGCCTCGTCGGCACCGACGGTCAGGCGAAGATGAGCAAGTCCCGCAACAACGCCATCTATTTGAAGGACAGCGCCGAAGAGGTCACCCGCAAGGTGATGGGCATGTATACCGACCCCACCCGCCTGCGTGCGACCGACCCCGGCCACGTCGAGGGCAATCCGGTCTTCATGTACCACGACGCCTTCAACCCGAACAAAGCCGAGGTCGAAGACCTCAAGGACCGCTATCGTACCGGCCGCGTCGGCGATGTCGAGGTCAAGCGCAAGCTCCACGCCGCGCTCAACACCTTCCTCGAACCGATCCGCGAGCGCCGCGCCCACTACGAAGCCCGCCCCAACCTCGTCCGCGAAGCCCTCGCGAAAGGCGCCGAAGCCGGCCGCCGCTCTGCCCAAGAGACGATGGCGATGGTCCACACCGGCCTCCATCTCAACTATCTGGACGAGGTCGAGGAGCGGGTGCGGGAAGCCGCCCTCACCCCCGGCCCCTCTCCCGCCGTGGCGGGAGAGGGGAGAACAGAACAGCGTCGGTCGAATTAGCCTTTCCATTGCCAGCGATGGCAAAGGGGACGAACCGAGTACCAATGGTTGATTCAGGCTCCCCTCTCCCGCCGAGCGAGAGAGGGGCCGGGGGTGAGGGCCACGCCATGTACTACCCATCGCTCGACGAAGCAAAAACCGCCGCCGGCCGCGGCACCGTCATACCGATCTATCGCGAAGTCCTCGCCGACCTCGAGACGCCGGTCTCCGCCTATCTCAAAATCGCGCGCGGCAACTATTCCTTCCTCTTAGAAAGCGTCGAAGGTGGCGAGCGCATCGCGCGCTATTCCTTCATGGGCACTGAGCCGTACCGCGTCTTCCGCGCCGGCTCCAGCCTCAACGGCGGCGGCGATCCGCTGCGCGCGGTCGAGGAGGAGCTTCTGCGCTTCGATGTCGTGCCGGTCGATGGACTGCCGCGCTTCGCCGGTGGGGCGGTCGGCTTCCTCGGCTATGAGGCGATCCGCCACTACGAACCGCGCGTGCCCGTCAACGCCATCGATACGCACGGCCTGCCCGAGGCCGAGTTCATGTTCACCGATACCCTCCTCGTCTTCGATCACCTCAAGCACATTATTAAGGTGGTCAGCTACGTCCGCCTCGACGGCGACATCGAGTCCTCCTATCGCCAGGCGATGTGGAAGATCGACGAACTGGTGGACCGCCTCAGCCGCCCCCTCTCCTCCGTTCCAGAGAACGGGCCGGCTGTCTCCGGTTCTGCCTCGCGGATCGAATCCAACGTCCCCCGCGAGGACTACCTGATGAACGTCGAGCGGGCGAAGGAATATATCGTCGCCGGCGACGCGATTCAGATCGTTCTCTCCCAGCGCCTCAGTCGCCGCACCAGCGCCCACCCCTTCAACATCTATCGCGGCCTCCGCCACGTAAACCCATCGCCGTACATGTTTTATCTCGACTTCGGTGAGTACCAGATCGCCGGCGCTTCACCGGAACTCCTCTTTCGCGTCGAGGACGGCCAGATCGACTATCACCCGATCGCCGGCACGCGTCCCCGCGGCCGCACCGACGAGGAGGACTTGGCGCACGAAGAAGACCTGCGGGCCAGCGAGAAGGAACGCGCCGAACACATCATGCTCGTCGACCTCGGCCGCAACGATGTCGGCCGCGTCGCCGTGCCGGGCACGATCCAGGTAACGGACCTGATGTCGGTCGAGCGCTACTCCCACGTCATGCACCTCGTCTCGCACATCACCGGCCGGCTGCGCGACGACTGCACCCCGTTCGACGCCCTCCGCGCCTGCTTCCCCGCCGGCACCGTCTCTGGCGCACCCAAGATCCGGGCGATGGAGATCATCAGCGAGCTCGAACCGGACCAGCGCGGCGCCTATGCCGGCTGCGTCGGCTATTTCGGCTTCGAGGGCAACCTCGATACCTGCATCACGATCCGCACGATCCTGATCAAGGACAGCACCGCCTTCATGCAGGCGGGCGGCGGCGTCGTCTTCGACAGCGACCCGGCGGAGGAGTACCAGGAGACGATCAACAAGGCACAGGGTTCGATCCGCGCGATCGATAGCGCCGAGCGCAGCGGCAGCGGCCGCCGCGCCGGTAGTCTGGGGTACTAGCCGTGACGACACCAATCTACGTCTGGGCCGTCGTCACCGACGAACGCGGCGTCCTCCTGCTGCCGTCCTCCGAAACGGACGGCTGGACGCTGCCGGGCGGACCGCTCATGGACGACGACGACACGGTTGAGGCGGCAATCTTGCGCGAGTTGCGTTCCCGCTTCGGCATCGCCCTCCCCGACGAACCGGAGTTCCTCGCCACCCGCTACGAGCGCTCGCCGGATGGCGGCACCGTCGTTCACAACCTCTTTCACATCCCGTCCGAAACGCTCGACGCCGGGGTCGAGGTGTTCGGGGACGCGGCCCAGGTAATCGAGTCCGCCGCCACCGATCACCTGAGCATCCCCACATGGTTGCGCGAAGGACTGCCGGCCCTCTTCGAGGACGAAGATGCGCTGCCGTCGTTTGATGTCACCCAACTCCAGGCGGGTCTGGCGCAGTTCCGTCCCGCCGCGCCGGTGGTAATCGTCACCGGTCCCGCCGGCGTCGGCAAGTCCACCGTCGCCCGCGAGCTGTGCCTGCGCTTCGACCGCGCCGCGCACATCAACGTCGATCTGCTGCGCGACATGGTCATCTCCGGATACGCCTCACCCATTCCCGGCGAGAGCGACCCCTCCGAAGCAGAGGAGCAGATCCGGCTCGGCATCGCCAACGCCGCCGCGCTCGCCCGCAACTTCTCCGAGTCCGGCATCCTGGCCGTGATCGACGATGTGCTGGAAACGCCCGGCGAGCTCGACACCTGCCTCGACGCCCTCGGACCCGGTGCCGACCTGCGCATGGTCACCCTGCTTGCCGACCGCGCCATCCTCACCCGCCGCGACGCTGGACGCCCCCACGACCAGCAGATGGGCGTCCGTTCCGAACAACTCCACCACATTTTCATGACCAACGGCGAAACGCGCGGCGTCCGTCTCGACACCTCGCACCAGACACCGGAGGAGACAGTCGACATAATCTTGGAGCAACTGGAGGACGCCCGTGTTTGACAGACGGACCTAACCCCCGACCCCTTCACTCGCAGGGAAGGGGAGCCTGGTCCGGGTATTGTTCTCAATTTCCGGACCATCGCGGGGTCAGACCGTCGCGAAGTTCAACTCAATGCAGCAACCGCCACACTAGGCTCCCCTTCCCTGCGAGGGAAGGGGTCGGGGGTTAGGTCCGTGAGTGTTCTCTTGATCGACAACTATGACAGCTTCACCTACAACCTCTATCAGTACCTTTGTGAACTGGGCGCTGATGTGACCGTCGTCCGCAACGACGCCGTCACCCTCGATGACATCGAGACGATCGCGCCCGACCGCATCGTGATATCGCCCGGACCCTGCACGCCCAACGAAGCGGGCATCAGCGTCGCTGCCATCCGCCAGTTTGCCGGCCGCGTGCCCATCCTCGGCGTCTGCCTCGGCCACCAGTGCATCGGCGAAGCCTTCGGCGGCGACGTCAAGGGCGCCGGCGAGATCCGCCACGGCAAGCTCTCAACTGTTACCCACGACGGCGAAGGTGTCTTCGCCGGCATCCCGCAGGACTTCCGCGCGATCCGCTACCACTCCCTCGCCATCCAACCAGACACCGTTCCCGACGACCTCGAGGTCACCGCCCACAGCGACAGCGGCGTGATCATGGGCGTCCGCCACAAACAACACGCCATCGAAGGCATCCAGTTCCACCCCGAATCGATCATGACCGAACACGGCAAGGACTTGCTGAAGAACTTCCTGGCGCTGAAACAAGAACGGGCAGGCCCTCACCCCCCGGCCCCCTCTCCCGTCGGGACGGGAGAGGGGGAGCCTGAGCAGCCTCGGTTGAACGAGTCTCCCCCTCTCCCGTCCCGACGGGAGAGGGGGCCGGGGGGTGAGGGCCGCTCATCATGATTCAACCCGCCCTCGACGCCCTCATCAACCAGGGCCGCGACCTTACCTCTGACGAAGCCTCCGCCGCGATGAGTGTGATCATGCACGGCGAGGCGACACCGGCCCAGATCGGCGCCTTCGTCACTGGCCTCCGCCTGAAGGGTGAGACGGCCGAGGAGATCGCCGGCCTCGCCTCGGAGATGCGGCGGCACAGCCTCAAGGTGCACTGCGATACCGCCGTGATCGACACCTGCGGCACCGGTGGCGACCTCTCCGGCACCTTCAACGTCTCGACCGCCGCCGGCTTGGTCGCCGCCGGTGCCGGCGCCAAGGTCGCCAAGCACGGTAATGTCGCCGCCAGCAGCAAGTCCGGCAGCGCCGATGTTCTCGCCGCCCTCGGCGCGAAGGTCGTGCTCTCGCCGGACGAAGTCGCCACTTCTGTGCGCGAGGTCGGCTTCGGCTTCATGCACGCCCAGGCCTATCACCCCGCGCTCAAACACGTCGCCGGCGCGCGCCGCGAGCTCAACTTCCGCACCGTCTTCAACATCCTCGGTCCACTCTGCAATCCCGCCGGTGCAGAGGCGCAATTGCTCGGCGCCCCCAGCCCGGCGCTCGCGGACAAGCTCGCCCAGGTGCTCTGCATCCTCGGCGTCCGCCGCGCGATCGTCGTTCACAGCGAGGACGGGCTCGATGAGCTAAGCCTCTCGGCAGGTACACTGGTCTATGAGGTGCGCGGCAACAGCGTGCAGCAATCACGCGTGTCGCCGGAGGACGCCGGCCTCACCCCCGCACCCCGCGCCGCCGTGCGCGGCGGTGAGCCGGCCGCCAACGCCGAGGCGATGCGGCGCGTCTTCACCGGCCAGGAGGGTCCGATGCGCGACTTCGTCCTGCTCAATGCCGCCGCCGCCCTCGTCGTCGCCGATCGCGCCGAAGACCTGCGCGAAGGCGTCAACCTGGCGGCGCGGACGATCGACGAAGGCGCCGCGATGAACACACTCGAACACTACGTCCGTCTCACAAGGAGCTTCGATGACGGGGACAACGGCGACTAACACCATCCTCGACCAGATCGTCGCGGACAAACAGGAAGAACTGACGGCGCGGCTTGCGGTCGAGCCACTGCCCGTTCTCAAGGAGCGTGCCCTCGCCGCCGAGGCGCCGATCCCCTTTGCCCCGGCACTCGTCGGCCCGCAACTCAAGCTGATCGCCGAGATCAAGAAGGCGTCGCCGTCGAAGGGCATCCTCGACCGCAACCTCGAACCGCTCTCCCGCGCCCGCACCTACACCCTCGGCGGCGCCGCCGCGATCTCCGTGCTGACCGAAGTCAAGAGCTTCCTCGGCAGCCTCGACCACCTCACCGCGATCCGCGTCGGCGTTGACCGCTACTATCCCGGCCTGCGCCCGCCGCTGCTGCGCAAGGACTTCCTCTTCGACCCCTACCACCTCTATGAAGCCCGCGCCGCCGGCGCCGACGCCGTCCTCCTGATCGCCGCGATCCTGCCCGATGGTCCCCTGCGCGACCTCCTCGCCCTCGCCCGCGAGCTGGGCCTCGGCACGCTCGTCGAGGTCCACGACGAAGCCGAGCTCGGCCGCGTCCTCCAGACCGACGCCGAAGTCGTCGGCATCAACAACCGCGACCTGCGCACCTTCGTCACCGACCTCGCCGTCACCGAACGCCTCCGCCCCCTGATCCCCGAGGGCCGCGTCATCGTCAGCGAGAGCGGCGTCCACACCCGCGAGGACGCCGCGCGCCTCCGCGCCCTCGGCGTCGACGCCGTTCTCATCGGCGAAGCCCTGATGACCTCGGAGAACGTGATCGCCCGGATGAAGGAGTTTGTGGTGTGAGGGTGACATACCTAACCCCCCGGCCCCCTTCCCTCGCAGGGAAGGGGGAGTCCGCTCCAGCGATGGTTGAACGAGTGTCGACGGCATCGCCAGACGAAATACCGGCACACCACGGTAGACGAGAACTCCCCCTTCCCTGCGAGGGAAGGGGGCCGGGGGGTTAGGTATGCACATAAAAATCTGCGGCCTCACCCGCCCCGAGTACGTCGAAGCCGCCGCTTCCGCCGGCGCATCTTTCATCGGCTTCATGTTTGCCGAGCGCAGCCGCCGCCACATCACCGTCGAGGAGACCAAGCGGCTCATCGCTGTCCTTCCGCCGCGCGACGAGCCTACCGTTGAGAGCCTCCAGCTTGGGCACCCCGGCCTCTGGTTCCAGCGCTGCGCCGACGCGTTGGATGCGCTGATCGCCCGACGCAGGCCGCTGACCGTCGGCATCTTCGCCAACCAACCTGTTGCCCTCGTCAACGCCGTCGCCGAGGCCGCAGATCTCGACATAATACAATTGAGTGGTGACGAGCGATGGGAGACATGCCTGCAACTCCGGCGCCCGACGATCAAGGCGCTTCGCTCCGGTAGTGACTGCTCATGCGAGCAGGATCTCCTGCGGAAAGCCGAAGCCGGCACCGCCAGCCTCTGCCTGCTCGACGCCGAGGTGCCGGGTGAATATGGCGGCACCGGTCAACTTGCGGATTGGGAGACCGCGGCGCGGGTCGCGGCATCGATACCCCTGATGCTCGCCGGGGGTCTGACGCCCGCGAACGTCGGGACCGCGATCGCCGCGGTGCGCCCCTGGGCCGTGGACGTGAGCAGCGGCGTCGAGCGCGATGGCGTCAAGGATGTCGATTTGATTCAAGATTTCGTGCACGCGGCCCGAAGCGCCGCCGTGGAGATGGGGCACGCATGACTGCGAACCGGCACACATCGCAAACGCCGATCGATTGGCCCGACGAGCGCGGCCGCTTCGGCGACTTCGGCGGACGCTTCGTCCCCGAGACGCTGATGAGCGCGATCACCGAGCTCGAGATCGCCTACCGCGAGGCGCGTGAGGACGAAACTTTCATGGTCGAGCTGCGCGACCTGATGCAGAACTACGTCGGCCGGCCGACGCCCCTCTACGAGGCGCGCAAGCTCTCCGAACACCTCGGCGGACCGCGCATCTTCCTTAAACGAGAAGACCTCGCCCACACCGGCGCGCACAAGATCAACAACGCCCTCGGCCAGGGACTGCTCGCGCAGCGGATGGGCAAGCGCCGGATCATCGCCGAGACCGGCGCCGGTCAGCACGGCGTCGCCACCGCCACGGTCTGTGCGATGCTCGGCCTCGACTGCGTCGTCTACATGGGCGAGGAGGACATCCGCCGCCAGGCGCTCAACGTCTTCCGGATGAAGCTGCTCGGCGCCGAGGTCGTCTCCGTTCGCACCGGCAGCCGCACGCTGAAGGACGCGATCAACGAGGCGATGCGCGACTGGGTCGCCAACGTCCGCACCAGCTACTACCTGCTCGGTAGCGCCGTCGGCCCCCATCCCTATCCGATTATGGTGCGCGAGTTCCAGTCCGTGATCGGCGAAGAGGCGCGTGCACAGATCCTCGACGCCACCAACCGCCTGCCGAACGCCATCATCGCCTGCGTCGGCGGCGGCAGCAACGCGATCGGTCTCTTCGCCCCCTTCGTCCACGACGCCCACGTGCGGATCATCGGCGTCGAGGCTGCCGGTCACGGGGTCGACTCCGGCCGCCACGCCGCCACGCTCAGCGCCGGCCGCCCCGGCGTCCTCCACGGCTCCCGCTCCTATCTCCTCCAGGATGAGCACGGTCAGATCCAGGAGGCGCACAGCATCTCCGCCGGCCTGGACTATCCCGGCGTCGGCCCCGAGCACAGCTTCCTCAAGGACAGCGGCCGCGCCGAATACGTCAGCGTCACCGATACCGAGGCGATGGAGGGCTTTCAGTTGCTCTGTCGCACCGAGGGCATCATCCCCGCCCTGGAACCGTCGCACGCGATCGCCCATCTCTCCCGTCTCGCCCCGACGATGGGCAAGGATGAGATCGTCGTTCTCGGCCTCTCCGGCCGCGGCGACAAGGACATGGGCACCGTCGCCGATGTGCTGGCCGTGGAGTTGCCATGATCGAGACGGAGCACGCGCCAGCGCCGTACCGGCCCGATCAAGCACCGTGGGGGTGGCGCGAGATCGCGATCGTCGTCTTCCTCACGATGGTCGCGCTGGTTGCGGTGTTTACGGTGCTGGCGTTCCTCCTCAACGTGCTCGGCATCGATTCCGACGAGGCCGAGACTGACGCCGTCGCCTCGGTGGCCCTGCTGCTCGGTCAGATGGTGCTCGACTTTGCCGCCGTTGGCGTTGCTGCCGCCTTCAGCCTCCGCAAATACGGCCTGCGCCCTTCCGCCTGGGGCCTCGTCCGGCCGCCGAAGCTGAACATCGGCCTGATCCTGCTCACGCTCGTCCTCTGCTTCGTCGCCCTCGGCGTCTATCGCGGCGTCACCGTGGCGCTCGGCCTCGAAGACCTCGAACCGCAGAGCAACGTGCCGACCGAGTTGTTCGAGCACCCGGCGGTTGTGCCGCTCACCCTCTTCCTCATCCTCGCGGTGGCGCCCTTCGCCGAGGAGATGTTCTTCCGCGGCTTCATCTTCCACGGCATGTGGAGCCGGATCGGGTTCTGGCCGGCGGCGATCGGCAGCGGATTCTTCTTCTCCCTAATCCATGTCAGCAGCAGCGACCTGATCGGCCTGATTGTGCCCTTCACGATTATCGGCGCCCTCCTCGCCTGGATCGTGAAACGCACCGGGTCGCTCTGGAACGCGATCGCTGTCCACTTCCTCTTCAACGCCGTCGGCGTCACCGCCAATCTTGCCCAGGTGATCCTCAGATGAGCCGCATCTCCGCCATGTTCGAACGCCTCCGCACCGAGGGCCACACCGGCCTGATCGCCTACACGACCACCGGTTTCCCCTCGGTTGAGGCGACCGCGCCGATCGTCAGCGCCCTGATCGATGGCGGCGCTGACGCGGTCGAGTTGAGCCTGCCCTTCAGCGATCCCCTCGCCGACGGCGCGACGGTCCAGCGCTCCACCTTCGCCGCCCTGGAACGTGGGGTCACACCACCGGATGTGCTGAAGGTGACGCGCACGCTGCGTGACCAGGGCGTCGAGACGCCGCTGATCGTCATGGGCTACGTCAATCCCATGTATGCCTACGGACTCGACCGCTTCGCCGCCGACGCGGCCGCCGCCGGTATCGACGGCATCATCTGCGTCGACCTGCCGCCGGAGGAGGCCGAGCCGATCCTCGCCGCCTTCCGTCCCCAGGGCATCGACCTGATCTTCATGCTCGCGCCGACCAGCACCGACGCGCGTGTCGCGCGTGTGGCAGAACTGGCGAGCGGCTTCATCTATTGTGTGAGTGTCACCGGCACGACGGGCATGCGCGACAGCGTGTCCGAGGAGTTGCCGGCGTTCATTGCACGCGTGCGCCGGCACACCGACCTGCCCCTGGCGGTCGGTTTTGGCATCTCCCGGCCGGAACACGTTGCACAGATCGGTCAGTTATGCGAAGCTGCCATCATCGGCAGCGCGATCATCGACACGATCGAGCGCGCCGAGCCAGGGTTGGAAGCAGAGAGAGTTCGAACCTATGTCGAGGTGGTCACCGGCCGCCAACGGGTCTGAGATCCCGGCCACGTCTGCATCTCGGGGCGATGACGCCCCCGGTGCTTGGCGTGGCCGCGTCTATGGCCCGGCGGCCGGCGGGTTTGCCACCCGTCGGGGCTCTCACCGAACGCCGGTCTCATGACTGAGGCAGAACGGCCGGTCCGCGTTCGGGGTATTCGGGGGGCAACCACGGTCGACCGGAACGCCAGAGAGGCGATCCTCGAAGCGACCACCGAACTGCTCCAGCTCCTGATCGAGGCGAACGATATCCACGCCGAGGATGTCGCCTCCGCGATCTTCTCCACTACCCCCGACCTCGACGCAGAGTTTCCTGCCGTCGCCGCGCGACGCAACTTTGGCTGGTCCCACGTCGCGCTCTCCTGCACCCATGAGATGGCCGTTCCCGGGAGCCTGCCCATGTGCCTGCGCATCCTGTTGCACGTCAACACGGAAAAGACGCAGGAGGAGGTCACCCACGTCTACGCTCGTGGCGCGCGTGTTCTCCGACCCGACCTTCTCGCACGACTCGACTAACACGCGGCGCCGCTCTGCGGGACTGCCGCAGGGAGGTACCCCGTGATTGTTGTCATGAAACCCGACTCCACCCAGGTGGAGCTCCAGAACGTCATCAACCATGTCGAAGAGCTCGGCCTCAACGCCCACTTGATCCAGGGCGAAGAGCGCACCGTCGTCGGCGTCGTCGGCCGCACCTACCCGGAACTGATGTCGATGCTCTCCGTCCATTCCGGCGTCGACGAAGTCGTCCCCATCTCCAAGCCCTACAAGCTCTCCGGCCGCGATTTCATCCCCGACGACACGATCATCACCATCCGCGGCGTCGAGATCGGCGGCGGCCGACCCGTCGTCATGGCCGGCCCTTGCTCCGTCGAGAATGAAGACATGCTCTTCGAGACGGCGCGGGCGACGCACGCCTCCGGCGCGCACATCCTCCGCGGCGGCGCCTACAAGCCGCGCACCAGCCCCTACCAGTTCCGCGGCCTCGGTGAAGAGGGACTGAAGATGCTGCACGCCGCCGGCCGCGAAACCGGTATGCCCGTGATCACCGAGGTGCTCACCCCCCAGGATGTCGACCTCGTCGCCCAGTACGCCGACATCCTCCAGATCGGCGCCCGCAACATGCAGAACTACATCCTCCTCGAAGAGGCGGGCCGCTCCGGCAAGCCGGTGATGCTCAAGCGCGGCCTCTCCGGCCAGATCCAGGAGTGGCTGCTCTGCGCCGAATACATCATGGCCCAGGGCAACCGCCAGGTGATCCTCTGCGAGCGCGGCATCCGCACGTTCGAAACGATGACGCGCAACACCTATGATGTCACCGCCATCCCGCTGCTCAAGCGGCTCAGCCATCTCCCCATCGTCGGCGACCCTTCCCACGGCACCGGCCACTGGTACCTGATCGAGCCGATGGCGATGGCGACGATCGCCGCCGGCGCCGACGGCCTGATCATCGAGGTCCACCCGAACCCCGATCACGCCCTCTCCGACGGCGCCCAATCCCTCACCTTCCAATCCTTCGACAAGATGATGCAAAAAGCCGGCACCGTCGCCCAGGCGATTGGTCGGCCGTTGCACTCGGCCCTCGAAGGCGAACTGCAGGTGGCGTGAGTACCTCTCCCCCGGCCCCTCCCCTCGCAGGGGAGGGGAGCCTCACTCAGCCGAGGTGTGCCAGTATCTCGTTGGGCGACACCGACCATGCTCGTTCAACGATGGATAATCAGGACTCCCCCTTCCCTGCGAGGGAAGGGGGCCAGGGGGTTAGGTCCGCTACACCCACACCTCACCCAACGACAGCTGAAACCCCGGCAGCACATCCTCGGCGCTGAGGAAGGTCGATCGGCCATCCGCATGAAACGCCGTCGCCGTGCGCGATTCCGGGTCCACCACCCAGACGAGCCGTGTCCCCGCGTCGAGGTACTCTTGTACCTTGCGATGCACCTCTGGGTATCGATCCGACGGCGATAGAACCTCAACCGCCAGATCGGGCGCACCTGGCCAGTAGCCCGCTACCAACCCGCCTGCCGGAATTCGCGCGGCGCGCACGAACGAAACATCCGGCGTGCGCACGGTGTCGGGATTCGATCGTAAGAGAAGTCCACCATCGGCCCCGGCCACCATGCCAAGCCGATTCTGTTTGACGAATCCGCTCATCGGTACGGCGATGTTCGTTGCTACGACACCAGACCGATATGAAGAGGGCGGCATACGAATCAGACATCCTTCGACAAGCTCGTACTGATTGCCGTCATCAGGCAACCGCGCGAGTTCATCGGCCGTCATCAACGAAACCGCGGGCGCGTCCGACATCGTCACATCCTCCCAACCACCCCATCATACGCGCAATGCCCACCCGCTCAGTGACGCAAATGCTACGAAGCTCCGCTCGTCGATGACAGAGCAGAGCTTCGGTTAGGCAATACCTTCCCTCCCCAACGCCTTGAGGAGGGAAGGTATTGGCCGCCCCGTGCCGATCAGGCTCCCCTCTCCCGTCGTGACGGGAGAGCGGCCGGAGGAGGAGCCGCCCGCCCCTATCGAATCGCGTCCACAATCTCCGGCTTCAGGTCCGGATATTTCTGCAACTCCACCACCCGCTCGCGCTTGAGCCGCTCGACGTTGGCGTTGTACTCATCCAGCCGCCCCGTCGCCTCGTACAGCCGGCGTGGCTGCAGAATATCCAGATCCGCATCATCGATCCCGGGCACATGCGTCGCGACCTCGTAGCCGAAGTCGGGGTCTTTGGTCCAGCTGATCGTCCCTTCCGCAATGCCCTTCACGATTGCGGACGAATGCGGGATCTTCACCTTCTTCGAGTGCTCCGTCCCCTCCGGTCCGCCCACCCAACCGGTGTTGAGCAGGAAGACCTCCATCGGGTGGCTGTTCAGGATCTCCAGATAGCGGTTCCCCTGTGCCGCGTGCCGCAGCGGGAAGAAGGGGTTCGTCCCCGGCACCCGCAGCGCCTTGCCCATCTCGTCCTTGCCGCCGGCGCTCGTGCCCATCGTCTCGCCGAGCATGAAGTACGCCGCCGCCTGCTCCTGTGTCAGCCGCGCCACGCCGGGGATGATGTTGTCGTTGCGGTTCAGGATCAGGAACAGCTCCGCCGGACCGATCGTCAGCGGGTCCGCCGCTTCGATATTCGCCATCGGGAAGACCGAGCGACCGTTCTGGGTGTAGGACGTGTCGAAGAAATCGACCTTGCCGTTCGTATCCTGCGACGCGTTTTCAAGGTAGGCATTGGCGTTGGTCACGCCACGATAGATGTTCGGCTCGAACTGCGGGTCGAGCGCAAACGTCTTCGCGAAGCAGCCGTCCTCCGTCGCGTAGACCCGCCCGTCCGGCATCAGCGCGATGAAATCGTCCTGCACCGGCAGCGAGCCGTTCTGCCGCGTGAAGGTCGTCGTCGTCTTGCCCGTGCCGGAGAGCCCGACGATCAGCATCGTCCGGTTGCGATCACCGACCGGGATCACCTTGCAGCCCGCGTGCATCGCCAGACCGCCCCGCTCCTGGACGATCTTGTTCCACATCCGCAGGCCGCCCTTTTTCGACTCGCCGAAGTAGTCGCTATTGAAGACCCGCGTCACCATCGCCGCCAGGTCCACCGTAATCAGGCGCTCGTTCGGATAGCCCTCGGCCTTCAGGTTGGGCGTGTAGATGATCGTCACCCGCGGCTCCTCGTGCGGCCGCTCGGTGTAATAAAGGAACTGCTGCATCCCGGCGATGTTCGCGTTCGCCTTCTCGATGATCAGCCGGGCGGGCACGGCGAAGTCGGGGTCGCTGCCGATCCAGCCATTGATCACGAGCATATCTTGCTCGCGGATGTATTCGTCCTGGAGCTGTGCCCACCTGCGGCCCTCGTCCCGTGAGATCGCCTGACTCGACGTTTCCTCCGGATGATCGGTGACGATGTAGGTACTGCCGGCGGAGCGGGCGTCCACCCGCGTCTGGACATTGAGGTTGCCAAACTCCGTCCGTCGGGCGTTCGGCATCTCCGCGGTAAACTGCCGAAGTTGTTCCTGACTTGGATCCTCAATCAGATTTCGAGCATCAATATCGTAACCACGCGCCGCAAGCCGTACCATCGCACCGACCTCTCATTCGCTGATCTTGTGAGATTCATCACCAACTGATGAGTTAGCATACCGCACCGCAGGCTCCGTACTATAGACCCCGAGGGGTACTCTCCATGACAACCTATCAATCTCATGTATCGATTCCGCATATACGAGGTGCCGCGTGAGTCGCCGCCGCGTCGGCCTGCACCACGATCAGGCGCATCTCGCGCACGATGTCCCCGGTCATCCGGAGCGACCGGATCGCGTCCGCGCCATCTATGACGAGCTGGCGCGGACCGATCTGTTGCCCCGCTTCGTCCCCGTGCCGGAACGGGTGGCGACGGAAGCAGAGCTTCGTCTGGTCCATCATCCCGACCTGATCGAGCTGCTGCGGAAATTGGACGCCGCCGGCGGCGCCCAACTCGACCCGGACACGGCGATCCTCAGCGGTTCCTTCGATGCGGCGGCGCGGGCGGTCGGTGGCGCCCTCAACGGCGTCGATCGCGTGCTTATCGGCGATCTCGACACCGTCTTTTGTCTGGACCGTCCCCCCGGTCATCACGCTACCCCCACCCGGCCGATGGGCTTTTGCCTCTTCAACCAGGTGGCGGTCGCCGCCCGCTACGCGCAGCAGGCTCATCAGATCGACTCGGTCGCGATCGTCGATATCGATGTCCACCACGGCAACGGCACCCAGGACACCTTCGAGCAGGACGCGAGTGTGCTCTACTGCTCGACGCACGAGTATCCGTTCTATCCCGGCACCGGCCACTGGCGCGACACCGGCGCCGGCAACATCGTCAACCTCTCGCTCCCCGCCGGCAGCGGCGACGCGGAGTACGCGGCCTCCTTCCGCCGCGTGATCGAGCCGGCCATCCGCCGCTTTCGTCCCCAGTTGATCCTCGTCTCCGCCGGGTTTGATGCGCATCTGGCCGATCCGCTCGCCGACATGGCCGTCACTGAGCCGGGGTACACTTTCATGGCCGCACATCTTCAGGCGCTGGCCGATGAACTAACCGATGGCCGCATGGTCTGGGTGCTGGAGGGCGGCTACCGCCTGGAAGCGATCGCCCGCTCCGCCGCCGCCGTCCTGCGCGTGCTGCTCGGCGACCGGCCGAACCTCACGATCGAAGACGCCCCCCGCGCCGACGTGACGCGACTCCTCAACGCGGCCGCCGAACTGCATGGCCTTGGCATGAACCAGGACTGACAGGTACCTGGACATTCGGCGGGTTGCAACTGTCGGCTCGCCGGATACGATCACCCCATGGACACACTGCACACGATGTTCGACCACCACGAATGGGCGACGCTCGCTCTCATCGACCATTGCGCCGGATTGCCGCCCGACGTGCAGGCCGCGACCGTTCCCGGCACCCACGGCTCGATCGAAGCGACCCTCGTGCATCTCGTCGCGGCGGAGCAGCGATACCTGACCGCCATGATCGGCGGACCGCCCGCCGACCTGAAGGTGCATGAAACCATCCCCATTCGCATCGAGGAGCTTCGCGCGCCCTTCGCGCAACAGGCACAACAGTGGCGGTCACTCCTCGATCGTGCGGGCAAGTTGGATATCACCCTGCCGGGCCGCGGCCAGGAACCTGACATCCCCCACGCCGAATCGCTCCTCTTCCTCCAGGCGATCCATCATGGTAACGACCACCGCACCCAGGTCTGCACGATCCTCGGCGCGCTCGGCCTCGATGTGCCGGAACTGGACGGCTGGCACTACTGGATGGCGGGGAGATACAAGCCGGAGAGTACGGCCGCCGGCTAACGCCCGCCTCGATCGCCACCGGCTCCTGGCGTAGCTGCTCAGAGATCGTCGGGGTCTGCGCGAGCCATGCCCTGTCTCACCGCACCAGGATTCGCTTCAAGGTTCGAAGACCACACCCCAGCGACGCCGTCTTGTACAGGTCGGATATTTAGGTGAGCAGCCGCACAAACACCTCGTTCGAGAACAGCCGCCCTCGCCGCGTCAGCCGGATCACCCCGTTCTCCCGCTCGACCAACCCCAGGCCCGCGCTCTCCGCCAGCGCTTCGCCGAACGCCTCATCCGGCGTCAGTCCAAACCGCCGCGCGAACCGCTGCTCATCCAGTCCGGCCACCAGCCGCAGCGCCAGCATCGCCGCGTCGGCCCGCGCCGTTCGCTCGTCTGGCGTCTCCTCCGAGACCACCTGCGGCATCCGCTCCGTCACTGTTTCACCGAGACGCGGCGCCGCCATCGCCCGGTCAATATAGCCGCTCGGCGAACGGATCACGGCAAATCGCCGGCCGTCGAGGTGCGAGTGTGCCCCCGGCCCGAGTCCGAGCCAGTCGCCGTCCCGCCAATAGACAAGGTTGTGACGGCACGCATACCCGGGCCGGCACCAATTCGAGATCTCATAGTGCTCATAACCCGCTGCCGCCATTAGATCCTGCGTCCGCTCATACATTGCCGCCTGGAGATCCGCGTCCGGCTCCGGTGCAATCCCCCGCGCGATCTGCGCCGCCAGCGGCGTCCCCTCCTCGATCGTCAGCGCGTACAGCGACAGATGCTCCGGCCCAAGTTCGATCGCCCGCCGCAACGTCGTCTCCCAACTCGGCAGCGTCTGCCCGGCCAGGCCGAAGATCAGGTCGAGGTTGATGTTGTCGAACCCCGCCGCCCGCGCCGCCTCATGCGCCGCCACCGCCGCCCGCGCATCATGGATCCGATCCAGTGCCCGAAGTTCCGAGTCGTCCAGGCTCTGCACGCCGATGCTCAGCCGGTTGACCCCTAGATCGCGCAACCCGGCCAGATACGCCTCGTCCACCGTCCCCGGATTCGCCTCCAGGCTAATCTCCGCATCCGGCAGCAGTTCATACTCGGCACGCACCGCGTCGAGCACCCGCGACATCTGCCCAAGCGGCATCAGGCTCGGCGTCCCCCCACCGAAGAAAACCGTCGGCACGCTCTTCCCCCGTACCTCCGGCGCCCAGGCGCGAAGCTCATGCAGGAGCGCATCGGTGAACGCCGGGATCATCCGCTCCAACCCGGCATACGAGTTGAAGTCGCAGTAGCTGCACTTGTGGTCGCAGAACGGAATATGAAGGTAGAGGGAAACCGGCGCCGGCCCCACTGCATCGTTCATCGCGCGCCTCGCTCCCATGATCGTCGCATGCTACGGTGAAGCCGGCAACGGGGGCGATACCTACCCCCCCGGCCCCCTTCCCTCGCAGGGAAGGGGGAGTCCTCGTCTACCAAGGATGTCAGTATCTCGTTTGTCTGCAGGATGCCCATCCCACCTCAACCATCGCTCGACAGAACTCCCCCTTCCCTGCGAGGGAAGGGGGCCGGGGGGGTAGGTATGCTTAAGAACCGCTACTGCGGCCAGCTCCGCGCCGCCGACGCCGGCACCACCGCCACGCTCGCGGGCTGGGTCCATCGCCGGCGCGACCACGGCGGCCTCACCTTCC
>JBFXAN010000100.1:0-23018 GCA_050184225.1 Dehalococcoidia bacterium
ACTGGAGCTGTCATAGCCGTCACCATTGGGCAAGGCCAAACCGCCTCCCCCACCTTTGCTCTATGTTCGAGAAACACTATCGGAAAAGTCAAGATTAGGAGGAGGGAGGCCCTCACCCCCGGCCCCTCTCCCGTCGGGACGGGAGAGGGGAGCTTGAAGCAACCGTGACCACCAACGTCTGCCCTGATGCTGTCTGACCGAACGACACGCTGGCGCCCGTGACTGGGCCAGGCTCCCCTCTCCTGCTCCGGCGGGAGAGGGGTGGCGAGCGCAGCGAGCCGGGGTGAGGGCACTGGCCGTGGTGTGTCGAACGCAACTCCATCGGTGTCCCCCAGGGGACAGCGGCGCCGCGCGCGGACGAGCATCCTACAGATACGACGGACGGGCAACGACCCGCCGCACATCATCAACTATCTGGAGGCTCATCATGTTCTTCCCGTACTTCAACCTCACCAAAGTGAACGTTGCCAACCTGACCCAGTCGAACAACGCGGTCGGTCAGAACATCGCGATCGGCTCGCTCGGCGTCAATCAGACCCTCGCGCAGGTCCAGTCCAACAGCGCCGCCATCAACCAGGCGTAGTCAGGCATCAAAGAACCGGCCGGTGGGTTCTTTCAGAACCCACCGGCCGGTAGTGAAGTCGAGCGGCCAACACCCAATCCAACCGAGGAGGCATCAGCCATGATCCGACATCTGTCCGCGATTCCGCGTCCTTACTCGGTTGATCCGGCGGAGCCGTACGTTTGCAAATACTGCGGTGACCGCATCCCCCTGCGGCAGTTCCACTTCCATCGGTGTCGGGTTTCGCGCCGCGCCGCGAGCGGCATCAACGCGTCCTGATTCCCGGTCCACATGCCGCCGGCAGCGCGCCGACGGCACACGATACAGCGAATTCACCCAAACCGGAAACACACTACGGTGTTCAGAAACCTCAGCCGAGGCGACCGCTGATCTGAATGCCAATCCAGGCCAACACCCAAAGCGCGGAGGCGCCGACCGCGAGAAGTAGCAGGCGATCCGACGGACCCGTCTGCTCCGGCTGTTGTGATGGTACATGTGGCGTCGTGCGCTGCGATTCCATGATTCCGATCCTCCCGCTCCCAACCGCCGTATCGAGTTGTACAGGAAACGAGGACTATGGGCGACGGTTCGTTGTGTCGAGCAGTGTACCGCGGCACAGCACTGCCAGGACTTCGTTAGAGAGACGGCACACACCGAGCGATCCGGCACATGCCCCCAAATGCCGGGGCGACAGGTGTTCGTGCGTGTGTGCCTTCCCTACCTTGCCCGGCCGGACGGCAGCGCTCCATCCCAGGTCACTCCCAGATTCCTGACAGGAGCCTGACAGGTCGCTGACACTCGTGCCGCAGTCAGGCCCTGGGAGCGCGGGCATCGTGCCCGCATGGTGGCGCGAAGCCGAAATGCGGGCACGATGCCCGCGCTCCCAGGGGCAGCGATCTTGGTCCCGTCGTTTTCAACCTTTTTACTGTGGCGCCAAACACACGAGAACACCGGGTTGGATGGTCATTTCCAACCCGGTATGTGTCTTCGGCTGCCGGTCGTGGCGATGCTAGATGCCGCTCTTGGTCCGTCCGGTGAAGAACCAGGCGCCGCCGCCCACCAGGATCAGGAGCACGCCGAGCGCGACGAAGGCGATGATCACGACCCGCGTGCCGTTGCCGCCGTCGGATTCTTCGATCTGGGGCGCGACGGCATCGGGTTCGCCCGTGGCAGGGGCAGCGGCGGCCGCCGGCGCGGATGCGGGAGTGGTCGACGCGGCTGGTGCGGACGCCGCCTGCACCTGGTCGGTCGTAGCCTCCAGCGTCGCCATTAGTTGCGCGTGGTCGTAGGCCGTGCGCGCGCCGCCTTCGCCGGGGATTGGCTCGATGCGGCCGTCGCGGTTGGCGTCCCGGCCGTTCAGCACCGCCGCAAGCAGTTCATTGAGCCGATCGACCGACGGTCGGGCCGCGGTGGCGTTCGGGGCGCGGAAGACCGACAAGACCAGCGCGCGCGCCTCCGCCAACCATTCGGCCGTGTTCTTCGTCGACGCGATCACATGGCCGCCGTGGAGCCGGACGATCTTGTCGCCTGGGGCGCCGTCGATCGCGAGCTGCGCGTGCTCCGCCGTCGTCGCCGCGTAGTTCAGCAGTCCGAGGCCGTCGCCGGGGTTGTCCCGCCGTTCGTCGCCATTCAGGTCGCCGTTTGCGCCTTGCTGTCCTTCGATCAGATTGATGACCTGTTCGAGCTGCGCGCGCATACCGGCCAGGTCGTTGGCATCGAGCGACTGCTTCGCCTTGGCGGCGCTGCCGGCCGCGACCTCCGCCTGGGTGAGCAGGCCGGTGGCGAGGGCGATATTGTTCGGCGTGGTGTCGAAGCGGGCGAGCAGGTGGCGGATGTGGAGCATTGCCCCGGTCGGAATCTCGTCGCGGAGCAACTCGCGTCCGGCCGGCCTGGCGCCGTCCCTGGTGCTCTCCGCCGTCACGACCGCGCGATCGTAGGTGGCGATCAGGTTGCGGCTGGTCGGGTCGGTGTAGGTGAGCGCCGCCTTGCCGGAGGCATCTGGGTTGAGCTCGCCCAGGCGGACGTACGCACCGTCGGCGTTGGTGAGCCAGCCGACGATCGTGGCGCCGGGCTGTGGGGCCAGATTCTCGACCGCAACCCGGATCTGGTCGCTGCGTGCCTGTCCGTCACCGAAGCTAATCACACCGAAGGCGGGACGCGCTTCGCCGCCGGACGCGGCTTGGACGACGACCGAGCCGGTCATCCGGCCGGGATGGATCTCGCATTTGTAGGCATAGGTGCCGGGCGTGTCAAAGGTGAAGTCAAAGCTCTGGCCGGCGGTCAGACGGCCGGAGTCGAACCGTTTGTTATCGGCGGTGACGGTGTGCGGTGCCTGCCCGGCGTGGGTCCAGGTCACCTTGGTGCCGGCGGGGACGGTAATCGTGTCCGGCTCGAACGCGAAGTCGACGATCCGAGCCGTGCTGGCAGCAGAGGCAGCCGGGGCAGCGACGGGCGCGGATGTTGGCGTCGCCCGCGGTGTGACGGTCGGCGCCGGCGTAGAGGCGGCGGGAGCACCCTCGACCGTGACCTCGCCGGTCATCGACGGATGAATGTCGCAGTGGTATTCGTAGGTGCCGGGCGTGTCGAACGTGAAGCTGAAGGTTGCACCGCCGTTCATCCGCTTTGAGTCGAAGGCACCCTTGTCGGCCGTGACCGTGTGCGGGGCGCGGCCTTCGTTGGTCCAGGTGACGGTCGTGCCGGTGCGGACGGTGATGTCCTTGGGTGAAAAGCTGAAGTCGGCGATGCGGACGGCGGCCGGCTGCTGGGCGCTGGCGAGGGCGCCGTGCGCGGTGTGACCGCCCGCGCCCGATCCGGGCTGCGCGAGCGCCGTGGCTGGTGTCGAGATGGCGAGCGCGCCCGCGGCAAACGCGAGCAGCGCGAACAATGACGATATGCGATGCATGGCTGTTCCTCCGGTGCGGGTGTGGGCGGCCACTGGTCCGAGGCACAATCCCCCTACGACACCTGCACCGTAGAACCGGAACCATGACAGTCCGCTGGCGGCTGCCATCACCATCCTGAAAACCGGCTGAAGAGTGTTGCAACGAGACGGCACGGGGAGACGGAAGGCAGATCGATCGTTCGCGCCCGGGGTTTATCTCAGCACGACGGGGCTTGTCGTTCGAAGGCCATGGCTCGACCATGAAGGGCACCATGCACACAACTCGTGCGGAACCGTGGCGCCCGGGCACGGTCATCGTTCAGGAAGAGTATTGGCGACAGCAACTCGTCACGGTCCGGCCGGTGACCGTGGTCGAGGACAGTCGTGCGCTGATCGCGCTCTTTTCTCATGCCGGCGCCCCACTTCTCACGGGCGCGATGCGCAACCGGCAGACAGTCCCGTTGGCTGAGCGCGTGCGCGTCTACCTCTCGGACGAACAACCGCAGCTCAGGGACAGTTTCGCCCGCGCCAACGTCCTCACGCTGACGCCGCCCAACGCGTATCACTCGATCTGGTTGTTCTGGGACCGTGACTGGAACCTGACCACCTGGTACGTCAACCTCCAGCCGCCGCTCCGCCGCACGCCCCAGGGAGTTGTCGTCGGCGATTACCTGCTCGACCTCGTGGCCACGCCGGATCTGCAATGGTCGTGGAAGGATGAGGATGAGTTCGAGGCAGTATGCGCGGAGGGCGTCTTCACCGACGGGGAGCAGCGCACGATCAGAGAGGCAGGACAGGGCATGGCAGAGCGGATCGAGGCGCGGGGGTGGCCTTTCAACAGCGAGTGGCCGCGGTGGCGTCCCGATCCGTCGTGGCCGATGCCCTCGCTTCCAGATGACTGGCAGCGCCACCCGCCCACCGGCCGGTGATGCTGCCACACGAGGCGGTGCCTACGCCGCAGTCGAGACGAGCCGTACAGATCGTGACGGACTCCGGCTATGACAGCGGACTGCGCGGCAGGAGGCGGTCGCTGATGATCCGCTGCTGGATCTGGCTGGTGCCCTCGAAGATCGTGGTCAGGCGGGCGTCGCGCCAGTGGCGTTCGACGGCGCGTTCGGTCGTGTAGCCGTTGCCGCCGTGCAACTGAATGCCGTCGCCGGTCACCTCGACGGCCATCTCCGTGGCGAAGAATTTGACCATCGCCGCCTCCTTCTCGCAGGGACGGCCCTCGTCGATCAGGTGGGCGACCTGCTGATAAAAGGAGCGGGCCGCCTCGATCCGCGCCGCCATCTCCGCGATCTTGAAGCGAAGCGCCTGGAAGTCGCCGATCGGGTGTTCGAACTGGACCCGCTCCTGCACGTAGGTGATGCAGTCCTCGAGCGCGCCGCGCGCCAGGCCGACCGCGCGCGCCGCCGTGTGCACCCGCGCCACGTTCAGCCCCTGCTGCGTCGCGGCGAATGCGCGGCCGCGGCCACCGGCTCGTGGGGCTTCGCTCTCGGCCTGTCCGCGCCGGGGGCGGGCGCCGGCGAGGTGTGTGACGGGCACGCGGAGGCCGTCGAAGGTGAGGTTCCAGGTGAGGAAACCGTGATAGCCGATCTTGTCGATCATCTCGCCGGTGATACCGGGTGGGAAGGAGTCGCGCTCCTTCTCGATGACGATCGTCGAGAGGCCGCGGGAGCGCGGCTCGCCGGGTTGGGGGTCGTCGGTGCGGCAGAGCAGGGAGATGTAGTCGGCGGCCTTGGCGTTGCCGCACCAGCGTTTCTGCCCGGTGATGACGAGCTCATCGCCGTCGAGGACGGCGCGGGTCTGGACGTTGGCGAGGTCGGAGCCGGCCTCCGGCTCGGAGAGGGCGGCGGCGCCGATCCACTGACCGCGGGCGCTTTTTTCGAGGAGCTCGCGGCGCCGGTCCGGATCGGTGACGTGCTGGGTGCCGCCGCCCTGGGCGCGGACGATGATGCTGGCGACGCTCATCCAGGCGCGGGCCAACTCTTCTGTGATCATGCAGTATTCGAAAGTGCCGAGGCCGAGACCGCCGAACTCCTGTGGGATCGTGATGCCGAAGTAGCGCTTCTCGCCGATCCGGTCGAGGAACCAGCGGGGGATCTCCGCTTTCTGCTTGTCCAATTCGTTGGCGAGCGGCAGCACCTCGGTCATCGCGAACTCGCGCGCCTCGGCCTGAATCCGCGCCCGCTCCTCGGTCCAGTAAGGCGGCGGCACGACCGGGATGGGTGGGGCGAGGATGTCGGTCACGGCACATTCTCCTCACGTACACCATCGACTGATGGCGCGGTTTTTTTCACCGCAGAGGCGCAGAGTACGCAGAGGTTTGTTGGTTAAACGGAGCGCCGCAACGAAGTATCTCGTGTTGCAAGAGACTCACTGCGAGATGCTTCGCTTCGCTCAGCATGACAAATAAACCTCTGCGCCTCCGCGTCTCCATGGTGAATAAGTCAGATTAGATGCCGATCGCGTCGGCCTTCTCGATGATCGGCAGGTTGGCGCGGAAGATGACGGCGTCGACCATGACGCCGTCGATCGCGACGGAGCCGAGGCCCTGGCGCTGGGCGTCTTCGTAGGCGGCGACCATCTTCCGCGCCCGCTCGACCTGCTGCGGTGTCGGCGAGAAGACCTCGTTGGCGATCTCGATCTGGCCGGGGTGGATCGCCCACTTGCCGACGAAGCCGAGGGTGGCCGCGCGGGTGCACTCGCGGCGGTAGCCTTCGGCGTCGCGGAAGTTGGCGAAGGGGCCATCGACCGCCTCGATGCCGGCGGCGCGGGCGGCGATCACGATCTTGTTGCGGGCATAGTGCCAGATGTCGCCGGGGTAGTCCTTGGAGACGCCGCCGGCGGCGCTGGAGCGGACCCCCTGGGAGGCGGAGTAGTCGCCGGGGCCGAAGATCAGCGCTTCGAGTCGGGGGGTCGAGCGGGCGATCTCCTCGGCGTTGATCATCGCCTCGACCTCTTCGATCAGCACTTCGAGGGCGATGCGCCGCTCCATCTTCCGCTTCTTCTCGATCTGGGTGAGGAGCGTATCGACCCAGAGTACGTCGGCGGCCGTCTTCACCTTGGGGACGATGATCAGGTCGAGGACATCGCCGGCCTCTTCGACGATGTGGATCACGTCCTCGTAGGCCCACTCGGTGTCGAGGCTGTTCATGCGGACGGCGCGCGTCTTCTTGCCCCAGTCGAGCGTCTTCAGTCCATTGACGATCTTCGCCCGGGCCGGCACCTTCTCGCTGGGCGCGACGGCGTCTTCGAGGTCGAGGAAGACGAGGTCGGCATCGCTCGCCGCCGCTTTCGCGATCATGCTCTCGTTGCTGCCGGGAGTGGAGAGTTCGGAGCGGCGCAGACGCATCACGGCACCTCGTCTTGTCGCGTATTGGACTCGCTTGAGGCTGACGAGCAGCGGGCGGATTTGACCTGACTGCTGCCCGCCAGGAACGAGGATGCGGCGTGAGTCAGTGAGGGTCAACCAATCCGGATCAGCGTGACGATCTCGCGCTGACCGGCACCAAGGCGACCGATGGATTGCTGCCATGCGCGGATCACCGGCGGGATCGGTTCGGGGCCGACGCAGGGCTTTGGGTTCGCGGCGACACTTCCTCGCAAACGTTCAGTCGTTCTTCAGGATGACTGTTGCCTGCATAACAGCGATCACGATTGGCGAGCCGACACACTGAGAGCAGCCAAGGAGCTGCTCGATGCGGCCTTGCGAATACCGCGGCTGCATCGATCTTTGATCGATCTTTGAAGGAGAATCGCCATGATCATCGCGTCCCGTATCCCCGATCTCACCGATCGTATGCTCGCCGGCACACTGCGTGCGGCAGAGGCGTCGTCTGCCGGCGCCGATTGGATGGCCCTTGCCGAAATCGAGCACTTGGAGCGGCGCTTGCAAGAGCGCCTGGCGCCACTCGGTTATCGCATCGTCGTCGAACGCCGGGCGGCGTAGGTAGAGGGATGGAGGCAGCCATGATCTTCGCCTGGACGCTCCTGCTGAGCCGAACGACACTGGGGCGACGTTCAGTCCGCCGCACGTCCTGATCGGTTTGCGGCATCGGCGACACACACTGGCAACCTTTGTCCCACCTGGCACCGCCGATCGGAAGCACGCCGCCAAGTTCGACGTTCGAGTGGCGCAGTGCGGTCTGTCAAAGTGACCGAGTGTATCGGAGCACGGCCAGATCCCGCCCACCATAGGTGTCCATTTGCCGGCTGCCGTCCGTATGCCAGCCGAGGCGCTCGTAGAAGCGGCGGGCGCGATCGTTGGCTTCGAGGACGCCAAGCGTCGCGCTGCCAAGTCCCATGTCGCGGAACGCGGCGTCGGCCGCTGCCATCAGGGCAGTACCGACGCCGGTACGCCAATACGACGGCAATACGTACAGCAAGAAGACAAAGCCTCCCGATGGGTCGTCCGGATCAGGCCCGAGCCGCACGAAGCCGGCGATCTCACCTTCGTCTGCGACGTAGGTCCGCCGGCCACGCTGCGCATCGCCGCCAAGCAGACGCCGCTGCCAGTCAACCTCCCGCTGTTCGGAAGAGAGCGCACTGAGGTACTGATCAGGCATCAGGCCGCGGTAGGCTGCTTGCCAGCTCGCCACGTCCACGGCCGCGATCGATGCGGCATCGTCCGCAGTCGCGGGGCGGACATGCATACTCACCTCGTCGCCGTCATGATCATGCTCTCGTTGCTGCTGGGGGTGGAAAGTTCGGAGCGGTGCAAGCGCATCACGGCACCTCGTGTTCAGGCTGATCAATTGGTTGGAGAAGAACGGCATGTCTCCGCGCCGGAATCGCTTCGCGTTGGACCAGACAAATCGACGCCATCGGGACTGAGGATGCGGCGGGAATCGATCACGGTCAACAACGAGGATACCGCGAAGACAGATGTACGGCTTACCTCGGTCAGCCGGTATGCTGGCGTGGGCAGGCGGCGGCATTGCCGCCTGCACCGATGCGGGCAGCGCGCACGAGGCACGGGGCGGCACGTTGCCGCGACCGGCCGCAGAAGGGACCGGTGGTGGCGGAGCCGTTTGGCACGGCGCGGGGCGACTGGGCGCCCTACTGTGCGGCGCTCAGTGGGATCGCGGCGACGCTGCTCGGCCTGCTGTTCGTCTCGGTCTCCTTGCGCCTCAACCTCTTCCGTGACGCCGAGATCGCCGATGTACGCGACTTCGCCACGTTGATCTTCGGCCAGTACCTGACCGTGGTCGTGATGGGACTGCTCACCCTCTTCCCCCGGGCACCGGCAGCCACTCTAGGCGGCACGGCACTCGTGCTCAGCGCGCTGAACCTGACATGGGTACTGATCACCGGCCGCCAATATCTCAGACTGAATCCGACGCGTGAGACCCGCGCGGGATGGGCACTGCTGCTGGGGGCGGGTGGCCTGGCGACGACGGCGGCGCTGATGGGGAGTGGACTGCTGTTGCTCACCGGCGATGCGGTGGGCGCCCTGCCCTGGCTGGCGGGGACCGAGCTGGCCATGTTGGTGAGCGCCACCGTGGGCGCGTGGGTGTTGCTGACGCACGCGCGCCCGAGCTGACCGGCGATCCGACGGGATCAATGGCACGGTGGCGACTACGGCGAATCGGCGAAGCGGTTGGAGATCCAGGTGACGATCGCCGGCATCGCCTGGTGAAGCACGCTCATGTGGCCGGCGCCGGGATACGGATGAAAGGTGATGTCGTTGCCACCGGCGCGGGCCTGTTCGACGAATGTCTCCGTGCTCGCGAAGGGGACGACAGCATCCGCTTCGCCTTGGGCGATCAGCAGCGGTGTCTCGATGCGTCCGGTGTCGGGTGTATTCCGCGCGATCACGTCCGCCCAAGCGGGGACCGAGGCCGGATTCACGGGGAAGTAGGCGGCGGGCGGACGCTCGGCAAAGCCGAGATCCGCCAGGAGAATGCAGTGCTCGCCCAGCCGTTTCGTCGTGGCGATGCCAGCCGATGACATCAGATCACGTAGCGCGAGGGCCGGCGCATAGGTCTCCACCCAGGAGACAGCGGTCATCGCCACCATCCCCGTGAGCGGGGTCCGCTCCGTACGCGTGAGCACGGCATCGAGAATCGTGTGCAGATCGGCGGCGGGCGCAGCGAAGGCGCTGCCGGTGATCGTGAGCTCCGGCGCGTACGCCGCCGCGATCTGGCGGGCAAACAGGCCGCCGTGTCCACCCTGCGAGTGACCAACGATCGCCACCCGCGCGCTGATCTGCACGCCGTCCACCTGTCGTGCGGCGCGGGCAATGTCGAGTACATTCCGCCCTTCGATCTCGCCGACGAGATAGGAGTATGGGCCTGGTGCACCCATCCCCTGGTAGTCGGTGGCCACGACCGCGAAGCCCGCGCGCACGAACGGCTCGAAATAGATCTGGTAGAAGTTCTGGACGTCGGCCGGGATCAATGGAATGAAGAGGTTGGCGGAGACGGCGCACTTCTCCGAGATGCCGACGGTGGGATGGGCGAACGCGATCAGCGGAAAGCCGCCCGAGGGTGGGTCCGTGGTGGGGGTGATCAGCAGGCCGGAGACAGCGATGTCATCATCGGCGGCGGTACGCGAATGATAGAGCAGCCGGTGGACATGCGCACCCGGCGGCTGAATGTCGAAGGACGCCGCCCGGATGAGGTCGCCGGGGGCGCCGGCAGGCAGCGGTGACGGCGGTTCGTAGAACGCGCGGTAGGGGGCATCGGGTGGGTGACCGTGATGCACGATGTCGGGGTCGTCCGACGCCGTGGTGCTCCACCAGCGCCAGGCGACGGTGCCCAGGACAGCGGCCGCGACGACCAGCGCCAGCACCGCCAGGAGCCGCCGAGGTCGTCGTTGCGTCATAACTACATCCTGTTGTGCGTGGTGCAGCGGCCGCCGATTGTCGACCGAGCCGCGTCGCCACCGGACCCACAACCAGCACTAGCGGCCAGAGGAACGGCGCCAGCGGGCTGCCCAACACCGCCACCAACTGGGAGACGACGTTCACTGCCAGCACCAGCCGGCTGCGCGCGCTGCGGTAACGCCGGTGGGCGGGGTCCAGTGGGTGGACGAGCCGCAGCTGCGATCGTTGGCGCTCCAGAAGGAGAGCAGCACGAGAATGCTGATGCCAGAGGCGAGATACCGAGGCCACAGGTCGATCGGGGCGCGGCCGAGGGCTCGGTATCCTCCGGCAAACGCAGGTCGAGCGCGAGCAGTGTCAAGGCAAGGGCGAACACGCCATCGCTAAGCATGATCGGCGGATCATCCGCCGGTACTGGCGTCGCATCGGTAACCGTGTCTGGTCGTGGGGAGGGCTGACTCATGTGCTGCCAGTATACGGCCCACGGGACCAGGCACCAGCCACGCTCCGCGATCGCACAGTACCGCGGATGGGGCCGGGCTACGGATGCGCAACCGACACCGCACCAGCGTAGTCGCTCATCCACAAACAGCGCCGAGCCGAAGCTCGGTGGAATAACGACCGACACAGTGTGAGAGTCATACGCCACGCCCCTTGCCGCTGATTTCCAGTCAGCAAGGGGCGTGGCATTCACTCACGCGGGGACTCGGGCTTAGGTGCGGCCGGTGTGCCATTGGAATTGCTGGGGCTTGCGGCCGGCGCGGGGGTTGATGGCGATGTGGACGATAGCGGGACCGTCGCCGGAGTTGGCGGCTTCGAGCGCGGGCGCCAACCCTTCGGCGGTATCGACGAAGTAACCGCGGCCGCCGAAGGCCTCGATCACCTTTTCATAGCGGGCGCCGGGGAGGAGCACGCCGGGCGGCGGCTGGCGGTTCGCCGGTAGCTCGGAGAGGCCGCCGCCGATGCCGTTGTTGTTGATGATCACGGTCGTGATCGGCAGCTTGTAGCGGCACATCGTTTCGACTTCCATGCCGCTGAAGCCGAAGGCGGCGTCACCTTCGACGGCGACGATCCGCTTGCCGGGATTGGTGACGGCGGCGGCGATGGCGAAGCCCATGCCGACGCCCATCGTGCCGTAGCTGCCGGCGTCGAGGCGGGTGCGGGCGTCGTGGTTCATCAGGATCGTGCGGCCGATGTCCATCGTGTTGGCGCCCTCGCTGACGATGATCGTGTCGCGGGGCATCGCTTCCTGAATGGCGCGGAGGGTGCGCTGGTAGTTGAGGGGCGAGCTGTCATCGTTGAGCATCGGCTCGGTGACGGCGGCGTTGGCGGCGGCGGCGTTGGCGAGGCCGGAGCGCCAGACGGTCTCCTCCGGATACTGCCAGGGATCCTGGTCCAGCGCTTTGATCACCTGGCGCATGATCGCCTGGCCGTCGCCGACGAGCGCCACTTCCGCCGGGACATTCTGACCGATCTGCTCCGGGGCGATGTCGAGCTGGACGACGCGCACATCAGGACGGTAGCGGGGCGGCAGGCCGAAGTGGAGGATCCAGTTCAGCCGGGCGCCGAGCAGGAAGATCAGGTCCGCGTTCTGGAGGGCGTAGGTGCGCGCCGCCGCGACCGAGAGCGAATGGTCGTCGGGGACGACGCCCTTGCCCATCGGCGTCGCGAGGAAGGGTAGGCGGGTGCGTTCGATGAAGTCGCGGACCTCGTTCTCGGCGCGCGACCAGGCCATGCCCTTGCCGACGATCACGAGCGGATTCGAGGCGGACTTGAGCGCGGCGATCGCGGCGGCGACGTTCTCGTCCGGCGTGAGCGTGCGCGGCGGGTCGGGCACGATGGCGGCGTGCTCGATCGTGTCTTCGGGGATGGGGGCGCTGAGAATGTCGTCGGGCAGGTCGAGGTAGGCGGCGCCGGGGCGTCCGTAGAGGGAGGCGCGCACGGCCTCGGCGACGTAGAAGGGGATGCGCTCCGGCAGATCGACGGCGTGGGCGTACTTGCAGAACGGCGTCGCGATATGGACCTGTCGCTCCTCCTGGAAGGCGCCCATGCCATTGTGATAGGTTTCCGAGGCGCCGCCGATCAGGATCATCGGCCAGCAGTTCTGCTGGGCGTTCGCCAGCCCGGCGAGCGCGTGGACGACGCCGGGACCGGAGACGACGGCGCAGGCCTGCGGCCGGCCGAGCAGGTAGCCGGCCGCCTGCGCGGCATAGGACGCCGCCTGCTCGTTACGCATGCCGATGTAGGTGATGCCCTCGCGCTGGGCACTCGCGGCGAAGGCGGTGATCGGGAAGCCGACCACACCGAAGATGAAGTTCACTCCCTGCTGCTTGAGGCTGCGCGCGAGCAACGTCGCGCCGTCGACGGTCGTCGTGGTGGTGCTGGGTTCGGCTACGGTCGTCACGATGTCCTCCCTCACTGGTTCGGCTAGGTCCGCGCCGGCGCCGGTTCCCCGGGCGTCCGGTTACGGCTGAACACAACCTGCTGCTCGTGCAACTCTGCCACGTCTGCGGCCGAGAGTCCAAGCTCGGCGCGCAGCACGTCGTCCGTGTCTGCGCCCATGATCGGCGCCGGCCTGAGCGGCACCTCGGACTCGGACATGCGGATCGGCGACTTCATCAGCGTGATCGTCCCCTCGGCGGGGTGCTCGACCTGCTCGATGAATCCGCGCGCCTGGAGATGCGGATCCTCGAAGACCTCGATCGTGTCGTAGATCGCGCTCGCGGCGACGCCCGCTTCGCAGAGGATACGCATCGCCTCGAACTTGGTGTGCTGCCTGGTCCATTTCGAGATCTCGGCGTCCAGGTCCGCGGCGTGCTGCTGGCGCAGTTTCGCCGTCTGGAAGCGTGGGTCGGTGAGCAGGTCGTCGCGCCCCATCGCCACGCAGAGTTGATCCCACATGCGCGTGGTGGCGATCAGCATATAGAGGAAGTCGTTGGGGCCGCCGGGGGCGCAGGGGTATTGGCCGGTGGGGGCGCCGCCGCGATGTCCCCTGCGCTGGGCGGGCCGCTGCGCCCAGTCGAGGACGCCGGTAGTGCGCATGAACATCGTCATCACTTCTTGCATCGAGATCTCGATCAGCTGGCCCTGGCCGGTGCGGAGCCGCTGTGCCCAGGCGGCGGCGATCGCCAGCGCCGCCTGCATGCCGGTGCCGCTATCGGCCATCGTCGGGCCGGGCTTGACCGGCGGTCCGTCCGGCTCGCCCGTGACCGAGAAGGCGGCCGCCGACGCCTGTGCCAGTGGATCGAAGGATTTGTAGTTGGCGTACGGACCGGAGAGACCGTAGCCCTTCACCCGCGCATAGATAATCGCGGGGTTGCGCTCGCGCAGCACCTCGTAGCCGATATCGAGGCTCTCGATCACACCCGGACCGTAGTTCTCGACGAAGACGTCGAAGCGGGGCACGAGGTCGAGGAAGATCGCGCGGCCGCGCTCGCTCTTGAGGTCGAGCACAACACTGCGCTTGTTGCTGTTGTAGTTGAGGAAGTACTGCGAGTCGTCGGTGCCGCGGGTGAAGGCGCGGCGGCCGGGGTCGCCGGCGGGCGACTCGACCTTGACGACGTCGGCGCCGAGCCACGCGAGCATCTGCGTACACGAGGTACCGGCCTCATACTGGGTCATATCGAGGATGCGCATTCCATCGAGCGCGGCGGTCATGCCTGTTCCCTCTCTCTGCATGCTGCGGTGGCCGTCATCACGCGCCATCCTACACTGATCGGAACCGAGAGTCGCATCTGATCTAGAATGGGCCGACTGCCCCGTCACACCGAACGAGCGATGCTGAGGTGAACGTGATGACAACTGCCGAGCAGCAGGCGACCGTTGATTCTTCGACACTCCCGATCCCGGTCACGCGGGTGTTGGCCGAGTCCGGCCGCCGAGTTCGCTATGACGACCTTCCCGCTGATGTCGTGACGCGGGCGAAGCAGTGTGTGCTCGATTGGCTCGGCGTGACGCTGACCGGATCGGGTGAGCCGCTGGCGCGTATTCTTCGTGACGAGGCACGGGAGCAGGGAGGACACGAGCAGGCGACGCTGATCGGGAGCGGCGGCAGGGTCGCGACGCAGCAGGCGGCGCTCGTCAACGGCGCGGCGTCGCATGCGCTCGACTACGACGATGTCCATGCGAAGATGTCCGGCCATCCGACCGTGCCGGTGCTGCCGGCGCTGCTGGCGCTGGCGGAGTGGCAGGGGCGGAGCGGCCGCGACCTGATCGCGGCGTTCATCGCCGGCTTTGAAACGGAGTGCCGGCTGGGTACGGTCGTGATGCCGGGGCACTATGGGATCGGGTGGCACTCGACCGCGACGCTGGGCACCTTCGGCGCGGCGGCGGGCTGCGCGCATTTGCTCGGTCTTGACCTCGAACGCTGGCAGCACGCGCTCGGCATCGCCGGGACGCAGGCGGCGGGGATGAAGTCGATGTTCGGGACGATGTGCAAGCCGCTGCACGCGGGCAAGGCGGCGGCCAACGGATTGTTCGCTGCCACGCTCGCGCGGCGCGGGTTCACGAGCAACCCCGAGGTGGTAGAGACGGCGCAGGGCTTCGCCGCGACGCACACGCCGACGTACTCGCCGGAGCGGATCGGCGACGAATCGGCGGATGCGTACGCGATCCGCGACGTGCTCTTCAAGTATCACGCCGCCTGCTACGGCACCCACGCGACGATCGATGGGTTGCTGCGGCTGAAGGAGCAGCACGGTGTCCAATCCGGCGACGTCGAGTCGGTGACGCTGCACGTGCCTGTATCGGCACTCTCGATGTGCAACATTCAGGAGCCGGCGACAGCGCTGGAAGGGAAGTTCAGCCTGCGGTTTACCGCCGCGCTCGCGCTTGGCCACGGTGATGCGACCGAGCAGGCGTTCACAGACGAGCGCGTGCGCGAGCCGACGCTGGTCGCGCTGCGTGACCGGGTGCAGGTGTACGGTGACGAAGGTGTTCCCGGTTTCGTGACCGAGGTGGTGCTCCAGCTGGCGGACGGCCGCGAGCTGCGAGAGAGCGCGAACGTGAACACGCCGGAGTCTGACCTCGACCGGCAGTGGCAGCGGCTGGAGGCGAAGTTCCGCTCGCTCGCGGGACCGGTCGTGGGGGAGGGGCAGGCGGAGCGGCTACTGGCGCTGGTGCGCGACCTCGACCGCGTCGACGATGTGCGAGAGATCACATCGCTGACGACGCCTTCAGCATGACCAGAGGAGAATGGGGCGCATGACTGAGGACATCCGGCAGCGGGCGAAGCGCCGGCCGAAGGGCCATGTCTACGAGGAGTTCGAGATCGGCCGCGTCTTCGAGCATCACTGGGGCCGCACGATCAACGAGGGTGATAACAGCCTCTTCTCGTCGCTGACGCTCAGCTATAACCCGCTCTACTTCAACGCCGAGTACGCGCGGGCGCACGATCATCCCGGTGTCGTCGTCAATCCGAACCTCGTCTTTCTGACCGTCTTCGGTCTCTCGGTCGAAGACCTGAGCGAGGCGGGCGGGCTGTTTCTTGGTGTGGAGGAACTGACCTTCCACCAACCTGTCTACCCCGGCGACACGCTCACCGCGCGCAGCACGGTTGTCGATCGCCGCGAATCCGACAGCCGCCCGGAGAGCGGGATCATCACCTGGCACACCGAGGGCTTCAATCAGCACGGCGACCGCGTGATCGATTTCCGGCGGACGAACTTTGTGGCGAAGCGACGGGAGGCGCGGTGAAGTGATCGCGCTACGATGGAGATACCTTCAGGCGGAGGAACCGTGATGGCTGTCACGACGAAGACGCCTGCGTGATGGCCAGTACGTTCGCATCGAGCTGGACGACCAGGGCGTCATCGAGAGTGACATGCTACCGGGACTGCGCCTTCCCGTCGATGCGATGCTCAACAACGATGGCGCGGCAATCTTCGCCGCAATCGGGGTCACGCTGTAGAGGTGCTGTCGCATGTCGTACCTGACCGAGGAACGCCGTCTGATCCAGCAGACCGCACGCGACTTCGCGATGAAGGAGGTGCTGCCGGTCGCGAACGAACTGGACACCGTCAAGGGCGATATCCCGATGTCGCTGCGGGATCAGATGGCGGACCTCGGCTACTTCGGCATTCTCATCCCGGAGGAGTATGAGGGATTGGGGCTGGGCGTCTTCGAGTACGTGCTTGTCACGGAAGAACTGGCGCGGGCGTGGATGAGCGTCGCCAGCATCATCGCGCGAGGGAACGGGCTCGGCGGTGGATTCAGCGAGGCGCAGAAGCAGGCGTATCTGCCCAGGATGGCGCGAGGGGAGTTCCTCGGCGCCTTCGCCATGTCCGAGCCGGAGGCGGGGTCCGATGTCGCCAACATCTCGTGTCGGGCGGTGCGCGACGGCGACGACTGGGCGATCACCGGCAACAAGATGTGGTGCACGTTCGCCGACGGCGCTGACTACATCACCCTCGTCGCACGCACCAGCGAGCCGGATGACCCACGACGGCGGCACACCGGTCTGAGTATGTTCTTCATCGAGAAGGAACGGGGGACGTTGCCGCCCGGTGTCTCCGGCACGCCGGTGAACAAGATCGGCTACCACGGTTGGAAGACCTGGGATCTGCGCTTCGAGCAGTTCCGCGTGCCGGCCGGCGCCCTGCTCGGCGAGGAGGGACGCGGCTTTTACCAGGCGATGGGTTTCCTCGAAGGGGCGCGGGCGCACACGGCGGCGCGGGCGATCGGGCTGGCCCGCGGCGGTCTGGAGGACTCGATCGCCTACGCCAGGCAGCGCATCCAGTTCGGCAAGCCGATCGCCGACTTCCAGGCGATCCGCTTCAAGCTGGCGCAGATGGCCGCCGAGATCGAGGCGGCGCGGCAGCTGATGTATTTCGTCGCCGACGCGATCGACAGCGGCCGTCGCTGCGACAAAGAGGCGTCGATGGTGAAGTGGTTCGCCAGCGAGATGGCGGAGCGCGTCACGAGCGAGGCGCTCCAGATCCACGGCGGCTACGGTTACACGACCGACCTGCCGATCGAGCGGTATTGGCGCGACGCCCGGCTGACGAAGATCTTCGAGGGCACCTCCGAGATTCAGCTGCGCATCATCTCCGACCGGTTGCTAGAGTGGATCTGATGCGCCGCGGGGAGCACGAAACTCGATGACGACACGACCAATCAGCGCCGAAGGTGAGACAGGACCCTGGCTCCCAACCGACCTCGACCTGCCGCCGAGCGTTGAAAGCGCGGCGCATATCCGACTGCCTACCGACCTCGATCTTCCCTATGACGACGATACGCCGATGGACTCCGACCGCCACGCCGCCCAGATCGAACTACTGAAGGAATGTCTGCGCCTCTTCTGGGCCAATCAACCGGACTGGTTCGTCGGCGGCAATATGTTCGTCTACTTCAGCAACGAGCAATTGCGAACGCGTGACTTCCGCGGACCAGATGTCTTCGTCGTCCGCGGGGTTCCAAAACGCGAGCGCCGCAGCTGGGTCGTATGGGACGAGGGCAAGGCGCCGGATCTGGTCATCGAATTGCTCTCGGACACCACGGCGGCAGTCGACCGCGGCGAGAAGAAGCGCGTCTATCAGGATCAGCTTCGCGTGCCTGAATATTACTGGTATCACCCGTTCACCGAGGAATTTGCCGGATGGCTTCTGCAGGACGGTGAGTACGTCCCCCTGACGCCGGAAGCGAACGGGCGAATCATCAGCCCAACGCTCGGCCTGGCGCTGCGGATCTGGCACGGCGAGTACGCGGGGATCATGGCGCCTTGGCTGCGATGGGAAACAGGTGACGGAATGTTGCTACCCACGGGTGAGGAGCGTGCCGAACATGAGCAAAGTCGTGCCGAGCGAGTAGAACAGGAGTTGGCCGCTCAGCGTGCGCTCCTCGACGATGCACTTCGGCGCGTGGCAGAACTGGAGGCGAGACTCAAACGCTCGGACTCCGACGAAGAGCAGCCGCCCGCCTGACCTGCGCACTCACGCATGAGAGGACACGGTCCAAACGATGGCGCTCACCGGCACGGACAACTACTTCGAGGACTTCACCGTCGGCGATGTCTATCAGCACGCCCGCGGCAAGACCGTGACAGAGATGGACGGGGTGCTGATCACCAACCTGGTGATGAACACCGCCCAGGGGCATTTCAACGAACACCAGATGCAGCGGTCGCCCCAGGGGCAGCGTATCGTCTTCGGCGGCGTCACGATCTCGATGGTGATCGGGCTCGCGATGCAGGACACGGGCGAGCAGGCGCTGGCTGAGCTTGGTCTCGACAAGATCCGGTTGCGGAATCCAGTCTTCCACGGCGACACGCTGTACGCCGTCAGCGAAGTGCTGGCGACCTCGGACAGCGACCGCGCGGACGCCGGCATCGTCCGCTTCCGCCACTGGGGGATCAACCAGGACGACAAACCCGTCTTCGAGGGCGAGCGCACGGTTCTCGTCAAGCGCCGTGCCTCCGGATCCGCGGACACATGAGCGTTGCCTCAGCGCGCGTCGGGTGATCGCGGTACGATAGGGGCACGAGTGATACGACTCCGCCGGAGGGTCCAATGGCGACGGTGAGCTTCGAGATTCCGGACGAGGAACTCTGCAAGTTCGATCAGACGCCTGAGCAGCTCGCGCGGGCGGTGCGGTTGGCGGCGGCGATGTTCTGGTTCCAGCGCGACGAACTATCGACCGGACGCGCGGCGAAGGTGGCGGGTCTGCATCGAGCCGACTTCTTGCAGGCTCTGGCCGATGCCAAGATCGAGAACGTGGCCGTAGACATGGACGAACTACGCCGTGAGTTCGCCCGTGGCTGAACCGCCGGTTGCGGACTCATCTCCACTCATCGTTCTTTCCAAGGCCGGCATGATTGCAATCCTGCGCATCGCCGGCGACACCGTCGTCATTCGGCGTGCGGTGGCGGACGAGATTGAGGCGCGAGGAGAGGACGACATCACCGTTCAAGCGGTTCGCTCGAATTCTTGGATAACAGTGGTCGATACGCCGCCGATTCCAGACGAAATCCAGCGATGTGGATTGGATGATGGTGAGTCCGCTGTGCTCGCTTGGGCATTGTCGCACCTTGGGTCGTCGGCCATCCTCGACGATCGGCTTGCCCGGCGCTGCGCTACAATGCACGACATCCCAGTGCTTGGCACGGTTAAGATCGTGCTCAACGCGAAGCAGACTGGATTGATTCCGCTGGCGCGTCCGGCGCTGGTTCAACTCCGCAAGGTAGGTTTCTACCTCTCCGACAGGATTCTGAACGATGCACTCGCCCTGGTCGGGGAGTAAGACCGCCCGTATTTTCCGAGGTTCTGTGAATTCCGAATCTCTCGCGAACCATGTGACGTCAGTTCCGCCGGGAGCGCTCGACGGCCTCAGGGTGATCGATCTGACGCATGCGCTGGCCGGGCCGTTCTGCACGATGGTGCTCGCGGATCTCGGTGCGGATGTGCTGAAGGTCGAGCCGCTGCACGGGGACGGCACGCGGAAGATGGGGCCGTTCGCGCCGGATGATGCGATCAAGGCGTTCGGTGGGTACTTCAACAGTGTCAACCGGAACAAACGCAGCATTGTGATCGACCTGCAACAACCGGAAGGCAAGGCGATCCTGCGACGGCTGATCGCGGGCGCCGATGTGCTCGTCGAGAACTACCGCGCCGGTGTGATGGACCGGCTCGGTTTCTCGTTTGAGTCGCTGCACGCGGAGTTTCCGCGGCTGGTCTATGCCTGCGTCCGTGGCTTCGGCGACCCGCGCACCGGCGATGCGAGCGTGCCGGAGAGTCCCTATGCCGCGTGGCCCGCGTTTGATGTCGTCGCGCAGGCGATGGGCGGGCTCACCGGCGTCACCGGGCCGGGACCGGAGCAACCAATGAACGCCGGCGCGCCGATGGGCGACCTTGGTCCCGCGCTGTTTGCGGCGGTCGGCATCCTCGCCGCGGTACGGCACGCCGAGCACACCGGGCGCGGGCAACTTATCGATGTGGCGATGTACGACGGTGTCCTCGCGCTGTGCGAGCGGATCATCTATCTCCATTCCTATACGGGCGTCGTCGCGGGACCGGTCGGCGCGGGGAATCCGCAGATCTGCCCGTTCGACGCCTTTCCCACCAGGGACGGGTGGGTGACGATCGCGGCGCCGGGGGAGCGGCATTGGGGCTATCTCTGCGACATCATCGGCCGACCGGAGTTGGGAACCGATCCCGGCTACGCGACGAATGCGGCGCGGGTGCAGCGTGCGAACGAGGTCCGGCAGATCGTGCGTGACTGGACGACATCGCAGACAACCGCCGAGGTCGTCGAGGTGCTCGGCGGGATCGTGCCCTGCGGGCCGATCAACACGGTCGAGGACATCCTCGCGGACCCGCATGTCGCCCGGCGACAAATGATCGCGCACGTCGAGCAGCCCGGCAGCGGCACGCCGGTCGCGATCGCGAACAGCCCGGTGAAGATGACGGAGACACCCGGTACGGTTCGGCGTCGCGCGCCGCTGCTCGGCGAGCATACCGACGACGTTCTGCTCGGTCTCGGCTTTGGAGAAGCCGCGATCGCCGCCCTGCGCAGTCAAGGCCGCATCCTCTGATACCAGCCTCGTCCAAGAGATCGACCACACTCGCATCCTTCGCTTCCGCGATGCGATTACCCTGATGTGGTTCGCTGACGGCGTCCGGCCGCGCCGGCTCACGATGGCCGACGCGGCGACCGCGTTCGGTCCCTGGTCAGCGCCGCCCGAGTCAGGCCGGCGCGGGCGCGGGGGCCGGGATAGCGCCGAGCTGCTGCATGAGGCCGAGCGCGTCGAGGATCAGATCTTGCTCGACGATCTGCCCATCCCTGTACCTTTGGACTGAAATCGCGGCAACCGTCACCGCCCGACCCGTCGGCGGGATGCCCTGAAACTCGCCGCGGTGGGTACCACGCGCGACGAGACGCGTGACGACCGTATTACCCTCGGCAACCTGCTCCTCGATCGTGTGCTGCAGATCGGGGAACGCAGCGTAGAATCCCTGACCGAACTGCTGGAAGGCCGTCCGGTCCAGCGGCGGCGCTCCAGGGAGACGCACGACCACTTGCGTGGCGAGCATCGGCGGGATGCTCTGCGCCTGGTCGGCGTCGATCGCCGCGTAGAATGCCCGGGTAATGCTCTTCAGATCGTCGGTTGACATTGGCTTCCTCCTGATGGCGTTGCATGCTGCTCCCGATACGAGGGTGTTCCCCAACCGGATCAATCCGTGCATCGAACCAGCCGGTATCTGCCCCACATGACCGGGTGTCAAGCACGCTACGGCAGGACGATCGCATCTGCGTCGTGGGGTCGATGCGACCCAGGATGATATGCTGCTCTGAGACGCGGGGCGAACGCACCGCCTGGAAGTACGGTGGCGATCACGACCGGCCGCGAACCGTCCGGCCCTCGTTGAACCAACCCCACCGCGGATTCAGCGTGTGAAGCAACTGCCAAACGGCCTGACCACGATCGCGGTCGTTGCACTTGGCAAGATCGGGCTGCCGGTGGCCGCCCACTATGCGGCGCTGGGCCATCGCGTGATCGGCTGTGACATCGATGCCGACCTTGTTGCCGCGATCAACAGCGGGGAGTGCCCGATTGTGCACGAGCCGGGACTCGGGGAGATGGTCGCCGCGGGTGTCCGGTCGGGGCAACTCCGCGCGACCACCGACACGGCGGCCGGCGTTGCCCAGGCACAGGTTGTGATCGTGCTCGTGCCGCTCGATGTCGATGCGCGGCATCAACCAGAGTTCGGTCCGCTGGATGCCGCCTTCGCAGCGATCGGAGCGGGGTTGCAGGCCGGCGCGCTCGTGTTGCTGGAGACGACGGTGCCCACCGGCACGACCCGCGATCGATTCGGGCCGGCGATCGAGGCCGGGGGATTGCGATGCGGCCGGGACTTCTCGCTCGCCTTCAGCCCGGAGCGGGTGCAGTCGGGGCGTGTCCTGCGCGACCTTGCTACGTATCCGCGGGTTGTGGGCGGCGTGGACCCGCAGAGCACGGAGCGGGCGGCAATGTTCTATGAAGAGAACTTCGGTGTATCCGCGATCAGACTCTCGTCGGCGGAGGCGGCGGAGTTCTGCAAGATCGCGGAGTCGGTCTACCGCGACGTGAACATCGCCCTCGTGAACGAGCTCGCCCGCGCCGCGCGTGCGTCCGGCGTCGATATCCACGAGGTGATTCCGGCGGCCAACTCACAACCGCAATCGCATATCCATCGTCCCGGGCTGGGAGTCGGCGGACATTGCATTCCCGTCTATCCGTACTTCCTCCTGGCACAGACGGAGGATGTATCGCTGCCGCTGGCCGCCCGCGCGATCAACGACGGCATGCCGGTCTACGCCGCCGGTCTGCTGGAGCAGGCGCTTGGCGGACTGACCGGGCGGCGGGTGCTCGTACTGGGACTGACCTACCGGCCAGGGGTGCAGGAGACGGCGCACTCCCCCGCGCTGACGCTCGCGGCGGAGCTACGGCGCCAGGGAGCGGTCGTCGCCGGACACGATCCGTTGCTCTCCCCGGACGCGGTCGGGGCGTTCGGACTGATTCCCGCTGCGCCGGATGGTGCATGGCCCGCCGATGCGATCGTGTTGCACACGGCCGACCCGGCGTACCGCGATCTCGATGCCGGCGCGATCCCATCGGTCCGTGTGGTGCTCGACTGCGCCGGGGCGCTCGATGGCCGCCGATCGGCCGATCGGGGGATTACCTACCTGGCCATCGGCCGCCCTGTCACGCGGGCGGCGATTGAGGTGCGTTCGTGATCCGCATCGGCGTGATCGGCTGCGGTTATTGGGGTCCGCTC